>JAAZDD010000036.1 GCA_012512955.1 Clostridia bacterium | reverse complement strand
GGTTGGATTCGAACCAACGACTCTACGGGTATGAACCGTATGCTCTGACCAACTGAGCTACACCGCCATGAAAAATTGCTGTTTATGTTGTTTCGCACTTATGTATTATACCTGATCCCTCACGAAAAGTCAAGGGTATTTTTCTGATGGTTTTAGCCATTGCTCAACATCAACCTGGCTCCCGCCGCCAATAAAATCAATCCTCCCAGCCGGTACCAGGTAAATGCATATTTCTCCATGCCAAATAGACCGAGATGATCTATTAAACAAGCAGCACTTACCTGTCCTACGATAATCGCCGTGGTAGCCAGCGCCACCCCTACCCGGGGGATGCTTGCCACTACCAGATAAGTAATGGCTACTCCTAAAAGACCACCCAGAAACAAAAACCAAGGAGTATCCCTCAAACCGGTCCAATCCCCTTGTCCCAAACCTAAGCCAAACAGCAGCAAGATGATAACCAGGGTAGCAGTCAGGTGGACGATCAGGGTCGCTTCCAACAACCCGATTATTTTGGACAGGGCCGAATTCAAGGTGCCCTGTAAAGCCATTGCCACCCCCGATGTTAACGCCATCAATAAGGCCAGGATCTTTCCGGACATCAACAGTCAGCTCCTTGCACCTTGTCTCATTTCCCATCATTATGCTGTCATCACGGAATAATTATGCATCATTGCCCCAAAAAGCAGAAAGAGTGCATAATCGGCCGCAAACCAGAATACTCTAAGAGATAGTACCTTTACTTGGAGGTTATAATCCCATGAATAGGAACCAGAAAATCATTTTTGTTTTTGTGTTTTCCGCCCTATTCATTTTCCTCAACCCTAAGGCATCAACGGGTTTTTCAGCTCTGTTACCGGATCACCGGGGCTGCAGCGCCGGCAATGAAATCCTTCAATTAACCAATCCTCCAATGGTCAGTTATGAGGTTTACGAACTGGAGGAGCGGCTGTTGGAATTAGGCTACCATCCGGGTCCGGTGGATGGCTTGTTTGATTTCTCCACGGAAGAAGCCGTTAAAACTTTTCAAAAAGATCATGGATTAAATACCGACGGGTTAGTTGGGCCACAGTTTTGGAAGGCATTGGCCCTGGGCGCCGATAAAACCGTAACCGGCTCCACACCGCCTCCTGAAGGGCCCATCAAAATCGTCATTGATATTAACCGCCGGACTCTAACCGTTTACTCACAAGGAGCAATTTATAAAGAGTATCCCATCGCCATCGGCAAAGCGGAGACGCCTTCCCCGGTAGGTGAATGGAAAATTGTCAACAAGAGCCTCAGTTGGGGTGGCGGTTTTGGAACCAGGTGGATGGGCTTAAACGTACCCTGGGGCATCTACGGTATCCATGGTACCAATAAACCCTGGTCCATTGGCCGCCGGGCCTCCGCCGGCTGCTTCCGGATGTATAATAGGGATGTGGAAGAAATCTACCCCTGGATTCCCTACGGTACTCCCGTCATCGTGGTGGGTGAAGTTCAACACTTTCCCGGTGATAAGGTCAGAACCATCAAGCCGGGAGCCACCGGCCCTGATGTGGTGGAATTACAGTTGAAACTCAAAGAAGAAGGGTTGCTATGGGGGGCTGCCGACGGGCGTTACGGGGACTTGACAGCCATTGCCGTCAAGTATTATCAGACCCTGAACGGTTTAACCAGCGACGGAATAATCGAAGAAAACACCAGGAAGGCCTTGGCTTTATAACCATAGGCCCTGATCAAGTTCCATGATCGCGCCGTGCAATAAATCCGCTTCACTGACCGTAAGATAATCTGCTTTCAGCACCTCCATCATCATCAACAGGATCCTTGTGCCGGCAACAATAATATCTGCTCTGGCAGGCTCCAGGCCTGGCAGCTCCTTTCTTTGGGCAAGGGGCAGAGACTGTAATAATTGCAGCATTTCATCAACCTTTAGCCGGTACAACCGATAACCGTGAATCCTTCGGGAATCGTAAACGGCGAGCTTTTGGTCCATGGCGGCTAAAGTGGTAACGGTACCACCTACTCCCACCGGCACCACCGGTTGCACCTGTTCCAACATCTGCTCAACGGGCAACAACAGTTTTCTCATAATCTCATCGGGGATCGGGTTCTCAGTACAGCGCACTGCCCCCATTTCCACGCTGAGTGCCTGGATTTGTCCCTTTACTTTAATGCAAACCTCCACGCTGCCGCCACCGATATCCACTACTGCCGGTAAGGTCTCCGGGGGCAGCTCTGCCAGGGCGCTGACAGCCCCTGCATAGCTCAATTGGGCTTCTTCCCGGCCGGTTAAGATCCGGAGATCTTTGCCAAAAAGGTCTGTCACCAGTTTAGCCAGTTCTTCCCGGTTACCGGCACGGCGGGCAGCACTGGTGCCCATAACGGCTACATCGGCCACCTTCTTAGAAAGAATGAGCCGGTGAAATTCCTCCAAAGCGGCAGCAGTACGCCCCAATGCCTCCGGACCGATCAAGCCTTGCTCATTGATGCCTGCACCCATCCTGGTGACTATCCGGTGCCGGTGCACATCTTGCACCTGTTTATCTTCCACCTTTGCGATCAAAAGGCGGGCAGAATTGGTACCCAAATCAATAGCCGCCAGCATCATTAACCTCCTCTGCATCAAAGAACAAAATAAAGCGCTGTCCCTGGGGAAAGCGCTTGTGATTCCATAACATATCAATATCGGCTGGAACTTCCGCGACCACCTCGTTTTGAATCAGTGTGCCGGCGAAGATCCGACAGTTTTTCATCGCTGTCCTTCAAAAACTTGCTCAGCTTATCCTCAAAAGATTCGAGAGACCGGCTACGTCTCTGGCTCCGGGCTTCATAATCCGGTCGAGCCTGTTTGATTGAAAGACCGATCTTCCCTTTGTCATCAATGTTGATGACTTTGACCTGAACTTGTTCCTGCTCTTTCAGGTAGTCTTTGACATCTTTGACGTAGGCATCGGCTACTTCAGAAATGTGTACTAGGCCGGTAACACCTCCCGGTAATTCCACGAATGCACCAAATTTAGTGATACCGGTTACCTTGCCCTCAAGAATGCTGCCTACTGCAATGGCCATGCTTGCCAAACTCCTCCTAACCTTCATACGTAGTCTCATTATAGCCAATGCCCGACCTACTGTCAACAGTTCCCTGCTGGGTTAATCGCCAATTTCATCAATACCTTCCAGTTTTAGAGCCAGCACTTTACCCGGCTCGGCAGGAACCAACACCTTCTCCCCCGGTTTAATGAGGCCAAGAGCTTCCCGGGCTCTCCGCTCGATAAAGACCGGATTATTCAGCTTGTCCTTTTCCTCCAGCAATTGCTGCTGTTCAGCCAGAAGAGCTGCCTTTCTTTCTTCCAGAGCCGTAATTTGGGCGTCCGCCTTACGCATTTCCAGTTGTAAACCTCCGAAGGAAGCCAGGACGTACAACACCGCTATTACTATCAACAACGGTCGCCAACGCAATTTAAAGGCCTTTTTTTGTTTGTGGGGCCGGGTAACTGTCGGTTTTTCCGGAGGAATTAACTGTTCTGCTATCTGCTGCCGGCTTGCCTCCATGGTACCATCACGCCTCCTCATCATCCATCCCGGATCCGAAAAGCCCAAGGGCTTCTCCGGGAACGATAATGACTACTTCATATCCTTTTGTTCTGGCTCTGTTATAAAGAGTAGCCACCGTACTGGTGCTCATACCCAACTGCTTGGCTATTTGCTCCGCACTTTTCCCCGCTTCTTTAAGGGCAACCACCTGGCGTTCCCGAAAACTGAGTTTTTCCACGCCTCGTATTTCCATCCGCATTGATGTTCACAACTCCAGGGGCACAAGTTATCCACAGATTATCCACCAATTATCCACAAACTGTTGATATTTTGACTACAAATTTTGTACATAATTATTCTACAACCGTTTGGCAAATCCTGCTATCCCCAAAAAAATAAGCCGGTTATTTCACTTTTTTCCGCCACCCCTTTCGCAAGCTCTCCCACCAGCGCCGGGGCCTAATCCCTGCCTTTCTGGCCCCTGCCGCCAGAAACCGGCCGATCCAATCCAACAACATGCTAAATAGGCCCAGGGGCAGGAAAAGTATTCTCTGGTTTAGCTTAACCGGGAAAACCGCTAAGTGGAGCAGCAGCCTGCCGATGCGTCCAATAATAGAGAAAGCCCGGCACCAGAAACGAAACATGAAAGGACTAAACCATTTCCGGTAAAGTAAAAAGCCCGTGGCTATGCCCAGCAGTACATAGACCCTCACTTCTCCCCAGTTGTTCAGCAATAATAAAAAAAAGACTAATACAGTCAGAAACAACCAGATTAACAGATCCCCTGCCGCTATCGCCCAGGGGCGGAGACGCCGGTAATAAATGATGCTCCGGTAAAAATCAATGATGATACCGATAACCAACCCCACTGCCACCGTAAAAAAAAAGGAGCTAAACTGTTCCATCACAGGAACCAAAGAGTATCACCGCCCGCTTACTTGAAGATCCTTTGTAGCATTCCCTTGGCCTTTTTTCCTTGGTTCTCGGAATAGATCAACTCATCAACCTTCCCGCTTACTTCCAAAGTTCCCTCATTCAGATTCAGGTTGTTAATATTCAGGCCTTCTCCTTTAATGGTCAGGATGCCCATGGTTGTTTGGACGGTAATCACATTTTCATCATAGTTGTCTACATGGGCCACTCCTGTAGTAGAAAAACTGGTTCGCTCTTTCAAGACCAGACTGTGCTGCCGGTTATCCATGGCGCTCCCTCCTGCCCCAAAACCTAATCTTGAAAATACTTATGCCTTCATCTCGAAAAATATGCAAAAACCCTGCAGATATAGGCTCTGCAGTGTCTAACCTAATCCCATCTCTTTTCAATTTTTACATCCCGGAAAAAGTAGGTGACAATTTCCTCGGCCTTTTTGCCTTGCTCCGCCAAGGCTCTGGCACCCCATTGGCTCATGCCCACCCCATGGCCGTAGCCTTTACCGCGGAAACTCACCTGTCCCTGGCTGACCTGAGGTTCCTCAAATAAAGTGGACCGCAGCTTTTCGCTCCCCAGGGCCAGCCGCAAAGCAGGGGCACTCAGGGTCTTATCGTTTACCTGAACACTGGTGGCTCTACCGGAAGGGCCCCTCTTGATAATTTTGACCGTGGTCACCGGCCCCGGATCGGTACCCGTAGCCTGTTTCACCGCTTCCCGGACCTCATTGACCGTAAAAACAGCCGTCCAGGCTTTGTTCTCCGGTTCGGTAATCTCATGTCCCGGGTCCTCCACACTGGTAATATAGGGGGTGGGTCCCTGCCGGAATTCCAATCCCTCCGCCGCCGAAGAAGCCGTTTTACCGCCGCTGTCAGCATGGAACCAGCCATTAATGTATTTACCCTGGTAAGTTACTACTTCACCCCTGGTTCGTTCCACCGCTTTACGGACTTTGTCGTTGATCCGGGTTTCATCATAAGCCTGAAACTCCTCTATATTGGTGGAAGCATCGGTACCCCGGGCTTTCACTCCCCCTTCTTCTATTTTCTTCATGGTAAAAGTCCTGGCTAAAATAGCCTGGGCGGCCAATGCTTCATCAGGCCACTGGGGATCCATTTCCGCCGCCACGACCCCTGCCAAATATTCCTCAATACCAATTTGCTTGGTTTCCCCTGTTTCATGCATGTACAGGCTGATCACCGGTTCCCGGTCCAGTTTTTGATCAGAGGCATCGGGACGTTGGGCCGGCTGCCGGCACCCGGTTACCAGTAAGATGAGTAAAGCCACGGTTAGGATTCGCCTGGTGTTCAACACTAACATCACCCCTTCACGGAATCTTATAATTTTAGCTTCTCCGTTAGGGGCTGTTTTATGTATTTTCCGGCTACAGTTCTTCGTATAAAGTATGGGCCTCACCGGCCGGTACAGTATCAGGGGTGGCCAACACTTTTACATTGACCGATTTCGGGCCCATTGTCAGGGAGACCTGGTCGCCTACTTTGATTTCCGTGCCGGCCTTGGCGATCCGGCCGTTGACCTGGACCCTGCCTGCATCACAGACTTCTTTGGCTACGGTACGTCTCTTAATGATGCGGGCTACCTTCAACCACTTGTCAAGACGCATCGTGATCACCCATCAGGCAAAAAATCAGGTTAAACAACCTGATTTTTCTCTTTAGTCGACATATTCCGCTTACTTATCTACTGCTTCTTTTAGCGCTTTCCCCGGCTTGAACGCAGGCACCTTGGAAGCCGGAATGGTAATTTCTTCGCCGGTCTTGGGATTTCTACCTGTACGCTCTGCCCGATCTCTCACTTCAAATGTACCAAAGCCTACCAGTTGCACCCTATCGCCTTGAGCAAGGGCCTCTTCGATACTGGCGAATACAGCGCTTACTGCCCTCTCAGCTTCTTTTTTGGTCAGTTCCGCTTTCTCGGCCACAGCGTTTACAAGATCAGTCTTGTTCAACAAGATCCCTCCTAAGGAATTAATACATACCGTTGTAGCAATTCGCTATAGTCCCCCGAATTCCTGCCTAAAACCCGTTTAAAGAGGAAATTTTTCCATTATTTTCACTTGATTTTGCTTCTTCCCAGAGCTTGTCCAATTCCTGGAGATTCATTCCGGACAGATCTAAGCCTTGGTCCTTGGCTTGCTGCTCCATACTGCGAAATCTCCGGATAAATTTATCAGTGGTCCGGTTTAATGCATCCTCAGGATCCACTGCCAGAAAACGAGCTACATTAACCAGGGCAAACAACAGATCTCCGTATTCAGCACGAATTTCGGCGGGATCACCTCCCCGAAAAGCTTGTAGCAGTTCCTCTGTCTCCTCTTTCACCTTGTCCCAGGCCCCTTGCACTTCAGGCCAATCAAAACCAATCCTGGCCGCCCGTGCTTGAACTTTTTCTGCTCGTAACAGGGCAGGAAGACCTCTGGGAACATCCATCAAAGTTTCCCTCCGGCCAGTTCTGGCTTTCTCCCGATCTTTGAGCTCTTCCCATTGTTCCAATACCTCCTCGGGAGAACCTAACTGCTGACGGCCGAACACATGGGGATGCCGTTCTTTCATTTTGGTGACAATGGCGGCAACTACGTCATTGATGTCAAAGGCACCTTTTTCACAGGCCAGCTCAGCGTGAAAAACAATTTGTAATAATAAGTCTCCCAATTCCTCCCTCAGTTTATACATGTCCTTTAATTCAATGGCTTCAATTACCTCGTAAGCTTCTTCCACCAGATATCTCTTTAAGCTCTCATGGGGCTGCTCCCGGTCCCACGGGCAGCCACCGGGGCCACGCAGTTCCTTCATAATTTGAACCAGGGAATCCAGGGGGTAACGATTTTTATTTTCCGCTTCGGTCATAATTCTCCCTTCCCTCCGATCATTTCAGCAAATGAAGCCTTTTCAGCAGTCTGACCAGGCGCTTTAAGGAATTACCCGGCAATTGTTCCAAATCATCCGCTTCAACAGCACCCAAAAACAACAACGCAATTAAGTAGGTTAAAGCACCTAAGACCACTGCTGCCAAAGTAGTAATATTATTGCCCCAAAAGGGTTCCAGATTGCTATAAAACCAGTAGACAAGGGCCACCATCAACACCGCCGCCGTCCCCGGTTTAGCAATAGGAATGCTTTGCCGGGAAAACCCTGAATTGGTCAATCTTCCTAACGCTTTATAGTTTAGCATAAAAGCCGTCAGGAAACCAATGACAGTTGCCAGGGCAGCGCCGTTGATGCCCAAAAAGGGCCAGGTAACCAGCCAATAACTGAGATAGCTTTTCACCAACACCCCAACTAAAAGGTGGATCGCCGGCAGATAGGTTTTTCCCAGTCCCTGAAGCGCTCCGGCGCAAACTTGATACAAGCCGAAAAACACCACTCCCGGGGCCAGCCACCTTAAAGGTCTGCCCACTTCAGCCAAATCATAGAGAAGAAGGCTGATTGGCGTTGCCAGGGCCCAAAGTCCCAAAGAGGCGGGCACCATCAACAGGATCGTGACTTTCAAAGCCCTCCGGATCCTGTTTTGAACCAGGTGATAGTTTCCCACAGCAAAAGCCTCATAAACAGCAGGCACCAGGCTGGTAGCCAGTGCTACCGTCACAATCGCCGGCAGGTTGATCAAGGTGGCAGCCATCCCTGCCAGTTGACCGAATTGTTCCGTTGCTTCGGCGGGAGAATAGCCTGCCGCCTGAAGCCGCAAGGGAACAATGGAGGCATCCACTACTTGCATCAGGGGCAACACAATCCCACCGATGGAAAGGGGCAAGGCAGCTCCTCCAAGGCGTAACCCTATAGTCAGAAGGCCTTCCCGGTTAGATTTGCCATCAAAACCCCTGTTTCCGCTGTTTTTAAAGATGATGAACAATAATAATAAAGAGGCAATTCCCCCCGTCACCGCTCCAAAAGCAGCACCGGCCGCCGCAATTTCCAATCCGGTGGGCAAAAGGAAATAGACCAGCACCAGGACCGTGGACACACGCACCAGTTGTTCCAGGATTTGCGAATAGGCGGTAGGACCCATTTGTTGAAAACCTTGGAAATAACCACGAAACACAGCTGATAGAGAAGAAAAAAACACGGCCGGCGCGATGGCCACAATGGCAAAATAGGCCCTCGGTTCATGGAGAATAAACTTGGCAGCAAAGCCGGCCCCCCAATAGACGGCACAGGAAAACACCGCTCCCACCAAGGACATCAGGACTAAAGAAGCCCTTAATACCCCATTGGCACCGGCCAAATCGTTCCGGGAAAGTTTTTCTGCTACCAAGATAGACACCGCCACCGGCATCCCGGCGGCGGATAGAGCTAGGAGCATCGTGTATACGGGGTAGGCCATTTGGTAGAGGCCCATTCCTTCAGCTCCCAGCAAACGGGCCAAAGGGATCCGGTACAGGGCACCGATTAGCTTGGTCAGGAAGCCGGCCAAAGCCAATATAAAGGTCCCTTTGTATAAACCCTGTTTAACCATGGAGGACCCATCCTTCCACCGGTAATTCTCCTGTAATAAACATATACAAGCTCCGGTGGAAATAGAATGAAAAAAGGCGTCCTTAAGACGCCCTGAGGTTATTGTTCCATTTGCTTTGCCAAAAAACCGGCTGCAGTTTCGGCTAATTTGACTTCCATTTCCCCCATCTTGGTGTCCGGATCTTTGGAGCAAAGAATTACTGCTCCAATGGGATCCCCTTCGGCAATAATTGGCGCAATCACCTCCGCCGTGTACTTGCACTCCTCATCATCTGCCGTAATACAGTTTTTGCAGAGATTGTGCTGACCAGGATCGTTGATCAATACCGATTTGCGCTCCTCAATTACTTTTTCCACCACCGGCCCAATAGGTTTGTTGAGAAACTCCTTCTTCGGTGCACCCGCCACGGCGATAATACTATCCCGGTCGGTAATGCAAGCTATATGGCCAATTGCTTCATGCAACGAATCAGCATATTCTTTGGCGAAATCACCTAGTTCCCCAATGGGCGAATACTTTTTGAGGATAACCTCCCCTTCCCGATCCACAAAAATCTCTAAAGGATCTCCTTCCCTAATCCGAAGAGTCCTACGAATCTCTTTGGGGATGACTACCCGGCCCAGATCATCAATGCGTCGTACAATACCTGTTGCCTTCATTTCCGCGTTATCCCTCCTTTGGCCTGATTTCTAGGAGTTTTCAATCCTAGTATATATAGGCATTAGCCCATTTATTCATTTTTTTCCACCCTTTAGTTGAAAAAACTTATTTTGCTTTACAAAAACCTTATTTTTCCTGTTCAAGCTTACCGGCACAGCTTGGCCATTAGTGAAGTAATACTATAATTCTCTTTTCGAGGCAGGATTATGCATCATTGCCGGTCCCTCAGGCATAAAAAAACCCGCCCATTTGGACGGGTTGGTTTTCACTTTCCCCGGCTGCTTCACCGGCTTTTTCCTCCAGGTAATTCACAATCCTTGCTTCTTCCATCATTTTGGAAAAATAATCGCTGAAAACTTGATTTTTCTCCTGACTGACTAACCGGGCTTCCAGATCAGCCTTCAGTTCTTCAAAAGTCTCCTTTTTCTCCGTCAGTTTGATAATGTGATACCCGAAGGCAGATTTAACCGGTTCCCTGGAGTATTCTCCCGGAGCTAAACTCACAGCTCCTTCCGTAAACTCCGGTACATAGGGACTCTCGGACTTGGTAAAATATTGACCCAAATCGCCTCCGTTAGCGGCGGAACCGTCGGCGGAATTGGCTTTAGCCAACTCAGCAAAATCAGCACCCTGGTTCAGTTCCTCAATCAGGGCCATTGCCTTGGCTTTGGCTTCCTGATCCGCCGCTTCCTGATCTTCTGATTCCCGGTCCGGCATAATTTAAATATGACTGGCCCGGTACTGGATCAGGTCCTCTTGATTGGCTTCAAAATAGTCTCTCAGTTGCTCCTCACTTATGCTGACATCAGCAGTTACTTGCTCATATAAGCTGTTCTGTAACAGCATCAATTCAATCTCCGCTTTCAATTGTTCTTCCGTCATCTTCTGCTGCTTCAAAAGGTCTTTAAATACCTCTTTGCCATAAACGTTGGCCATTTCATCATAGCTGCTCTGGACCTCGTCTTTACTAACGGAAATGTTCAGCTTTTTGGCTTCATCATAAATCAAAGCCTCCGTGATCAACTGGTTCAGGCTTTCCCTTTCCAGGAGAGACAACATTTCAGAGCCTTCCTCTCCCTCAAATTGAAAACCTTGCATTTCAAACATGTTTTTAAACTGGGCCACTTTTTGGTCCAACTGTTCCCGGGTCACCTGGACCCCGTTTATTTCTGCCACAATCTCCGCATTTTGTTTGCCGCATCCGCTGACAACCAGAAAAACCACCAGCATTCCCAACAGGACTGCCTTGGCCATTCTCCTCATCCCATCACTACCTTCCTAAATTAAGGTCCAAAACATAGACATGCCCATTATATCAACCTGTCTTTCCGGTAGCAAGGTCTTTCATTTTATTTAAAAGTCTTTCCAACAATTTCAGGGGCCCCTCCTGGGACGGTTCCCAAAGTCTTAATTTGATTAACAGTCCGCCGGCAGTGGAGAAGCTCAGGCGGCGGGGAAAATCCTGGGCAAGGAGAATCAGCTTTTCCCCCTGGAGGGGAAAACCCTTGGTGGTCTCGAGCTCTTTTTCCTTACCGGTTTGGGTTATTCGCTTAATCCCCAAATCAAAGGCCCTGACCCGCAGCGCAGCGATTTGCAAAAGATTTCTGGCCGGGAGAGGCAACTCCCCAAACCGGTCCAGGAGTTCATCATCCACTTCATCTACTTCCGCCACTGTCCTGGCATCGGCCTAACGGCGGTACATTTCCATTTTGAAGGTCGATTGCTCAATGTAGTCATCAGGCAAATAAGCGCTTACCGCCAACTCCACGAGCGTAGAGACTTTTTCCTCCTTGATCTCTTTAGGTTGTGTTCCTTTGGCCGCTTCGATTGCCTCTTCCAGCAAACGGCAGTACATATCAAAACCCACTGCCACAATCTGACCGTGCTGTTCAGGACCCAACAGGTTTCCGGCCCCTCTGATCTCCAAATCCCGCATGGCAATTTTGAAACCGGAGCCGAATTCGGTAAATTCCCTGATGGCATTCAGCCTCTTTTGGGCCACCGGACTGATGATTTTATTGGGATGAAAGGTAAAATAGGCATGGGCCAACCGGTTGGAGCGGCCTACCCTGCCCCGCAGCTGGTATAACTGGGCCAAACCCAGCTGATCCGCATTAGCCACGATCAAAGTGTTCACATTGGCAATGTCCAGCCCGTTTTCAATAATGGTTGTACACACAAGCACATCATACTGCCCTTCCACAAAGGCCAGCATCACTTCTTCCAAGTCATTTTCCCGCATTTGCCCATGGGCCGTGGCGATCCTGGCTTCCGGCACCAATTGGCTCAGTTCCAGGACCACTTTCTCCAGGTCCACAATCCGGTTGTGAATATAGTAGACCTGTCCTCCCCGGCCCAACTCCCGCCGGATGGCATCCCTGATTAAATCCGGGTGATGTTCCACTACATAAGTCTGTACCGGGTACCGGTCCTCCGGCGGCGTTTCGATGACACTCATGTCCCGTACCCCGGACAAGGCCATGTGCAGGGTACGGGGAATGGGCGTTGCCGTTAAGGTCAGCACATCGACGGTTTGCCGCAACTGTTTCAGCTTTTCCTTATGGGCCACCCCGAATCGCTGTTCTTCATCGATGATCACCAGTCCCAGATCTTTGAAAACCACATCATTGGACAACAACCGGTGAGTGCCCACCACCAGGTCCACGGAACCGTCCTTTAATCCCCTGATGACTTCCGCCTGCTCTTTGGGGGTACGGAACCGGTTTAACAAACCCACCGTTACCGGAAAAGGAGCCATTCTTTCCCGGAATGTATGATAATGCTGCTGGGCTAAGACAGTTGTCGGCACCAATACTGCCACCTGTTTCCCGTCGTTGACGGCCTTGAAAGCTGCTCTAAGGGCCACCTCCGTCTTCCCGTAACCCACATCACCACAGAGGAGCCGGTCCATGGGTTTTGGTTTCTCCATATCCGCTTTTACATCTTTGATGGCCTGCAATTGATCCGGGGTTTCCGTATAAGGGAACCGGGCCTCAAACTCCTGCTGCCAGGGAGTATCCGGAGAAAAAGCGAAGCCGGTTGCCGTTTCCCGGGCAGCGTAAAGTTTGAGCAATTCTTCGGCCATGTCTTTTACGGAAGCCTTAACTTTATTCTTAACCCTGGACCATTCGGTCCCTCCTAATTTATTCAGCCGAGGGGTGACCCCTTCGGCCCCGATATATTTCTGGATCAAGTCAATTTGATCCGTAGGCACATACAGCCGGTCAGCACCTTTGTATTGAATATGCAGGTAGTCCTTGTAGACTCCTCCCACTTCCAGCCTCTGTACTCCCAGATAGCGACCAATCCCATGCTGGTTGTGGACCACATAGTCCCCCTCTTTTAGATCAGCAAAGGTGCTGATTTTGGTTCCTTGACCTTTGACCGGTCTTGACCGCCGGACCGTCCTCTGCCCGAATACTTCCTTTTCCGTAATCAAGACCAGCTTCAGGGCAGGGTAGTCAAACCCCTGCTGCCAATCACCAATCACAATTAAAACCTGGCCGGGACGGACCCGGGAGGTCAATTCGGTTTTGATGATCCCTTCTATTCCCTGTTCCAGTAACAGCTCCCGCAATTGCTCCGCCTGCTCCAAAGTGCCTGAAACAAAGACAATGGAGTTATGCTGTTCCTTCCAGCGAAGCACATCCCCTTTCAGCATGGACATTTTGCCCAAAAAGGGGTGCATGGTTTTGGCCTGAACGCTGACTATATTTTCTGGGTTAACCAGTTCCGTTTTTTGAGGTAATGATGAAAAGGCAATTAATTGATTAGACGCCAGTATTTTTTTAATTTCTTCGGATTCTGCGTAGAGTTTCTCCTGACCCGGCAGCACATTGCCGGATTCCAGCAAATCAACCAAAGCTTCGGCCCGTTCCTGCTCGTAACGAAGCCAGCGATCCCACAAGCGCTGGGGTTCATCCAACAGGATCACCGGGTGACCGGCAAAATAGTCAATAACCGTATCTTGTTCCGGGTAAAAAAAAGGCTGCAATCTTTGCAGGGCTTCCGGTTTCAAGCCCTGTTCCAGATCTCCCAACAGCTTTTCCATCCTGCGGTTAAGTTCCTGAATTGCCACTCTTTTCTTTAATTTCTCCAAGCGCTTGACGGTGGCCTGCCATTGTATCTTCAGTTCCGCCAAAACAGACTTGAGTTCTCCCGGCGGTACCAGTGTCTCTTCAGCGGGACAGATAATGGCTTCCCCGATCATTTCGATGGTACGCTGGCTGTCCTCATCAAAGAGCCGCAGGGAATCGATCTCATCATCAAAGAAGTCCACCCGAATCGCCTTGGCCTGGTTGGGAGGATAGATATCCACCAAACTTCCCCGTACCGCAAACTGACCGGGGGCTTCCACCAATTCCACCCGCTCATAGCCCAGCCCCACCAACCGGCGAGACAGGTCCTCCCTGTCCAATTGTTGACCTGTAGCCAATTTCAACAAAGAATCCTTAAATACTTGCTTCGGCATCAATTTTTGGCACAAAGCTTCCGGTGTTGCTATGACAAATTTGGGCCGGCCCAGCACTAATTCAGTCATAATTCTCAGTCGCTGACTGGTTCCTTCCCTGCTACGGGCATAGACTTGATAAGGAACAAACTCCTGTCCCGGAAACAGGAGCGCTTGATCTTCATCGCTGAAAAACTGCAGGTCCCTGGCTATACCCTTAGCGCTTAATTCATCCTGGGTGATAATCAGGAACTGCCGTTCTGTGCTCCAAGCCATAGCACTCCACCAAAAAGACTTAAGGCTTCCTACTAAGCCAAAAACAGCTTGTTTGGATTTCTGCCTGTCCAATTGGGTGCTAATACTTTTGAACTGGTCGTTTTCTGTCAAAAGTTCAAGTAAACTTCGTAAGCTCATTGCAACCCCCACAATTCTATCATTGCCTTCCACCAACCGGCATGAACCTGTTTCCATCGCCACAACACACCGGCGGTCAGCCTACCGGTTGTACCGGTTCATCACCTGATCCAATCCCTGCCAGGTTAACGCCAAGGCCGCTTCTGCCGCCAAGGGCAGTATTTCCTGCATGACCTGCCATTCCTCGGCGGAAAAGGGAGCCAGAACATAATCAGGTGCAGTCCAACCTTCCGGAGGACGCCCAATCCCCACCCGGACCCGCAACAAACCCTCGGTCCCCAGGGTCTCAATCACGGAAGCCATTCCTTTCTGTCCCCCGGCACTTCCCTGCCCCCGGATCCGGAGCCTTCCCACCGGCAAATCAATATCATCATAAACAATAATTATATCTTCAGGCTGCAACTTATACCAGTGAACAAGGGACCTGACCGCCCGTCCGGACAAATTCATATAAGTCAAAGGCTTGGCAATAATTAGCTTTTCTCCCTGGTGTCTTGTTTCCGCTACCAGGGCCTCATGCCTGGAAGAAATGAATTCAGCCCCCAG
>JAAZDD010000035.1 GCA_012512955.1 Clostridia bacterium | reverse complement strand
GCCGGGAGGTGGGGGAACCCAGCGCCTGCCCCGCCTGATCGGTGCCGGCCTGGCGAAAGAATTGATCTTCACCGGCGATTTTGTCAGCGCCCAGGAAGCCTACCGGATGGGATTGGTCAACAAAGTGGTGCCGTTGGAGGAGCTTTTTACGGAAGCGGAGAAACTGGCCCGGAAATTGGCGGAGAAAGGGGCTGTGGCCTTGCGGTTGGCCAAGTCGGCTGTCAACGAAGGTTTGCGGATGGATTTGGAGGCAGGCATTAGGTATGAGCACCAGTGTTTCAGCCTGTTGTTTGCCACGGAGGACCAGAAAGAAGGTATGCGGGCTTTCATTGAGAAACGGAAGCCCCAGTTTAAGGGGAGATAAAAGACGGAGGGGAAGAGGATTGAGAACTGCGGAAGAATACAGGGCCAAACTGAAGGCCATGCGACCCAATGTCTACATGAACGGCCAATTAATCGGGCGGGATGATCCTGTTTTGGCAGGAGGGGTTAACACCATCGCCGAAACTTTTGATTTGGCCCGGGACCCGGCTCATGCAGATTTAATGACGGCTGTCTCCCACCTGACGGGAAAAAGGATCAACCGGTTCTGTCATATTCACCAGAGTCCGGAAGATTTGCTGAAAAAACAGGAAATGACCCGTTTCTGCTGCCGGCTGGTGGGAGGATGTATTCAAAGATGTATGGGTGTGGATGCCCTGAATGCCCTGTCGGTGGTAACCAAGAACATGGATGAGCAGTTGGGCACCCAGTATCACCAAAATTTTCTGAAATATCTAACTCAATACCAGGAAGAGGATTGGGTGGGCAATTGCGCCCAAACGGATGTGAAGGGAGACCGTTCCTTAAGACCTCACCAGCAGGCGGATCCCGATCTGTACCTGCGGGTGGTGGAAAAAAGAGCTGACGGGATCATCGTCCGGGGGGCCAAAGCCCACAATACCATTGCCCCCTATGCCGATGAGATCATCGTGGTCCCGACCCGGATGATGACGGAAAAAGATGCCGACTGGGCGGTGGCCTTTGCCATGCCGGCGGATGCACCGGGTATTACCCAGGTGATCAGGGTCACCAATTACCGCCGGCGGGAGCAGCTGCAGTCTCCCCTGACCAGGTACGGTTCTGCGGATTCCATCACTGTTTTCGATGATGTGTTCGTACCCTGGGAAAGGGTGTTCATGTGCGGGGAATACCCTTTTGCCGGCCAGTTAGCTTCCCTGTTTGCCACCTACCATCGCCACAGCTATACGGGCTGCAAACCGGCCATTACCGATGTGCTGATGGGAGCCACCGCTTTGGTGGCGGAGTATAACGGCATTGAAAAGGCCCCCCATGTGCGGGATGCCCTGGCGGAACTGGTGGCTACGGCGGAACTGGTTTACGGTACCGGCATTGCCGCGGCGGTGAAATCCGTCAAGGCTTCCTCCGGCACCCAGGTTCCCGACATTGTTTTCACCAATGTGGCCCGCTACCATGCCGGCATCAATGTCTACCGGGAGCATGAAATCCTGGCGGAGATTGCCGGGGGCTTGCCGGCCACTTTGCCGCCGGAGGGGGACTTTTACAATCCGGAGACTGGGGGATACATGGCCAAATATATCATGCGGAAGCAGGGAATTTCAGCGGAAAACCAGCACCGGTGTTTCCGGATGATCAGCGATCTCCTCTGTTCCGCCCATGCAGGGGTGGTCCAGGTGGCCGGGATCCACGGGGGAGGTTCCCCCATTATGGAACGGATCGCCATCACCGGCCAATATGACCTGGAATCCAAGAAACAGTTGGCCAAATACCTGGCGGGAATTGAAGAATAACAGCGGGGAAAGGAGAGGTACCGGTGGGCAGTAATTTTATCTACAGCACCCGGGATCATAAATTCATTATCAAGGAATGGTTGGACGGGGAAAAGATACTGGGATTAGACCGGTTTAAAGACTATTACGGGCTGGAGGATGTGGACGGCATCCTGGACCAGGCTTTGAAATTCTGCCGGGAAGTGGTGGCTCCCTCCAATGATGACGGGGACACCCTGGGGGCCCAATTTGACCGGGGTCAGGTCACAGTACCCCCGTCCTTTCACCGGGCTTATCACCAGGTCCAGGAGAACGGCTGGGGTTCCAGCAACAAGGATCTTGACGGGGAAGGGATCCTGCCGGGACTTTTATACGGGGCGGTCCACGAGTACATGATTGCCGCCAATCCGGCTTTTGTCTCCTATGTAGGTTTGGCCGGGGGCATTGCCAGCATTATCAAGACTTTCGGCACCCAGGAACAAGTTGACCTGTTTACTCCCAAGATGTTTGACGGCATTTGGGGAGGTACCATGTGCCTGACGGAACCGGGCGGAGGTTCCGATGTGGGGGATATGCTGTCCAAAGCCTATCCCACTGACGAACCGGGGATTTACAAGATCCGGGGTACCAAGTGTTTCATCACCGCCGGGGATCATGATTTAACGGAGAACATTATCCACCTGGTGCTGGCCCGGATTGAAGGAGCGGCACCGGGGACCAAGGGACTGTCCCTGTTCATTGTTCCTAAAATCTGGGTAAACCCTGACGGGAGTCTGGGGGAACCAAATGATGTGGCCACCGTGGGCATTGAAGACAAGATGGGCTTGAAAGGTTCCGCCACGGCGGTTTTGAGTTTCGGGGAGGAAGACAAGTGCCGGGGTATTCTTCTGGGCAATCCCCCTGATGAAAGGGGATTCGGTGAGGGGATCGCCCAGATGTTCAAGATGATCAACGGGGCCCGGGTGGATACGGGACATTGTGCCCTGGCCGTGGCCACCGTGGCTTACAACAATGCGGTCCAATATGCCAGGGAACGGGTGCAGGGACGGCGGATCACCGATCCCAAGGGGCCCCGGGTTCCCATCATTGAGCACGAAGATATCCGGCGGATGCTGCTGACCCAGAAAGCGGTCCTGGAAGCTTGCCGGGCCATGGTCTTCAAAGCTTATTATTACCTGGACATCATTAATTTCAGTGAGGATGAAGGGGCCGTCAGGGAAGCAAGCCGCCGCCTGGAAGTGATTACTCCTTTGATTAAAGCCTACTGTTCCGACCAGGCCTGGGAACTGATTGCTCTCGCCATCCAGGTTTACGGCGGCTACGGTTATACGGAGGAATACCCGGTGGCCCGCCAAGCCAGGGACAGCAAAATTTATTCCATCTGGGAAGGAACCAATTTCATCCAGTCCATGGATCTGGTGGGCCGGAAGTGGCGGCTGGATAACGGTAATGTCTTCAAAGAGTGGCTGGCGGAAATGGGCTCTTTCCTGGCTGCAAACCGGCAGGAGGAAACCCTGGCCAGGGAATTTGCCCTTCTGGGAGAAGCCCTGGCTGCTTATACAGAGCTCTTAAAGACCGTCACCGGTTACTTTATGGGAGAGCTGCGACTGGTTCCCCTCTATGCCACCAGAATCTTAAAAGCCACTGCCACCCTTTATGGCGGTTACCTGCTCCTGGACCAGGCCCTGGTGGCGGAAAGGAAACTCCGGCAGGGACAGGAAGAGGAAGTCTTTTACCGGGGCAAAATCCATACAGCCCAATTCTATTTGCGGAACATGGTACCGGAGGTGGTGGCCCTCGTCAAACAGATCCAGGATGGGGATACATCAGCCCTTGATATTGCCCTGGAAGCATTTTAACGGTTAATGTTAATCATTTTTGGAGGTGTTGGAGATGAAGGTAGAGGACATTAAAAAAATCTGTGTTATCGGGGCCGGCAATATGGGGCACCAGATCTCCCTGTGTGCCGCCCTGGCCGGGTATCAGGTGAGTTGCACTGATATCAGCCAGGAAATGCTGGACAAAGCGGCGGAGTTTGCCCGCACTTACCTGCCCGGCCGGGTGGCCAAGGGCAAGCTCACCCAGGAACAGGCGGATCAGGCCCTGGCTAATCTGAGTTTTACCCTGAGCCTGGAAGAGGCAGCCTCCGATGCGGATTTTGTCATCGAGGCGGCGGTGGAGAAACTGGAGGTGAAACGGAAGTTATTTGCCGACCTGGACCGGATTGCTCCTCCCCATGCCATTTTGGCCACCAACAGTTCTTTCATCGTCAGCTCCAAGATCGCTGATGTGACCGGCCGGCCTGAGAAAGTCTGCAATATGCATTTCTTCAATCCGGCCCTGGTAATGAAACTGGTGGAAGTGGTCCAGGGACCCCATACGGCTGAGGAGACCGCCCAGGTGACCATGGATCTCTGTGAGAAGCTGGGGAAAATAGGGGTCTGGCTGAAGAAAGAAATTTACGGTTTCCTGGTCAACCGGATCCTGGCCGCCATCAACAACGAAGCTCTCTTCCTGGCGGATATAGGCATTGCCACCCCCGAGGAAATTGACATTGCGGTGGGCAATGCCCTGTGTCATCCCTTAGGGC
>JAAZDD010000034.1 GCA_012512955.1 Clostridia bacterium | reverse complement strand
GGATGTCGGCAGTTCAAGTCTGTCATCGCCCACCATTGACTTCAAACCACCTTTTGGTGGTTTTTTTGTTTTCTTGTTTTCAGGAAGGTTTTTTTTTGAAGATAAAGGTTTTTTGCCCGTGAGTTGCGAAAAAATAGGTTATGTGGTGATGAGGATTGGATACTGATAAGCCGGTAAAACTCAATCCAAGATTAAAGGCCGTTGCCCGGCTGGTTATCCCGGGGGAGCCCGTGGCGGACATCGGCAGTGATCACGGGTATTTGCCCATCTACCTGGTTTCCCGGGGGATTGTGCCCTCGGCGGTGGCCGTGGAGGTAAGTCCGGGACCCTGGGCCAGGGCGGACCGGCAGGTAAGGCTCTACGGAATGGAAGGGGAAATACAGGTCAGATTGGGTGACGGGTTGCAGCCCATCCGGCCTGGGGAAGTGGCCACTGCTGTCTTGGCCGGGATGGGTACCCAGACCATCATCCGGATCCTGGCGGAAGCGGGGCCGGTAGTCCGGTCCCTGAAGAGACTGGTTTTGCAGCCAATGGTGGAAGTACCTTTACTGAGAAAGTGGCTTTATGAGCAGGGCCTCCACCTGACCCAGGAAGAATTGGTGCAGGAAGGACATCGTTATTATGTTGTGCTGGCAGCGGAAAAGGGCATAAAACCCATGCCTTCTGCCATGGAGCTGGAGTTGGGTCCCTTGTTAATGGCCAACAAGCATCCTTTGCTCAAGGAATATATGCTTCAAGTCCTCCGGCAGGATGAGGCCCTATTGGCGGAATTAAAACAATTTGATTCGGAAAAAGCCCTCCGGCAGCGGCAGTTATTAGAAAAACGTTTGAAGGAATGGAAAGAGGTGATGAGATGGCTGTTTCCTGCCGAACCTTAATCAAAGCTATTGAAAAGCTGGCTCCGCCTCGTTTGGCGGAAAAATGGGATAACGTGGGCCTGTTGGTAGGGGACCCCCAAGGGGAAGTGACCGGAGTCTTAATCGCTTTGGATCTTACCCATGAGGTTATTGAAGAAGCCATGACTGTCAAAGCTAATTTTATTCTGGTTCATCATCCTCCCATCTTTCACCCTTTAAAAAGGTTAACAACGACGGAACCGGAGGGAAGGGTACTGCTGGCCGCCCTCCGGCATAACATCCATGTCTACGCCGCTCATACCAATCTGGACAAAGTCCTGGGGGGTGTCAGCGATCAGTTGGCTCATGTCCTGGGTTTGACTGACCTGAAACCTTTGTCTTCACCGGAGACGGAACCCCAGTTTAAACTGGTGGTTTTTGTCCCAGAATCCCATGAGGAACAGGTACGCAAAGCCATCGGAGATGCAGGAGCCGGTTTTATCGGCAACTATTCCCACTGTACTTTCAGAACGCCCGGTACCGGTACCTTTTTGCCCAGGGAAGGGGCTGACCCTTACCTGGGTCAAGTTGGCCGCATTGAAGAAGCGGCGGAATACCGGCTGGAAACGATTGTGCCAAAGAGGCTGCTGTCTCCTGTAATTGAGGCGATGCTGAACGCCCATCCTTATGAGGAAGTG
>JAAZDD010000033.1 GCA_012512955.1 Clostridia bacterium | reverse complement strand
GGGCGGGGGAGGGGGCAGGCAGTCGGCAGCCTGGGTAGTTACCTCCACGGGAGAAACCATCCAGGATGCACTGGGCAATTTCGCTTCTCGTACCTCCCGGATACCTTTTTATTCTCATATCAATATTGTGGTCATCGGCAAAAAAGCGGCGGAGCAGGCCAACCTGGAGAATATCCTGTCCCTGTTCTACACGTCCAAAGAAGGAAGACTGCGCACTTGGGTCTTGGTGGCCGAGGGGGATACCCGGGATGTCTTCATTTCCGGTTCCGAACTGGAACCCTATATTGCGGCGGAACTGGAGGGGATGATCATTGAAACCAGGCACCGGCTGTCTAAGGCGGAAGTGTGCAATTTAAAAGACGTTGGGGCGGCCCTGGCCTTCCCCGGTCGCGATGTGATTACCGGGAAAGTAGATGTTTTCCAAACCCCTGAGCCTCCTCCCGGTGGACAACAGACCCAGCAAATGCATTCCAGTGTCAGGCTCCATGGGTCCGCCGTTTTCTCCGAAGGGAAACTGGCGGGCTGGTTTGAAGATCTGGAAACCAGGGGTTACCTTTTCATTGTAGGTAAAGCACAAAGGACTTTTGTTCCCCTCCAGTTGGAAAGGGATCCCCTTTTTGATGCCAGCATCCGCATTTTAAAGAGTTCCGGCAAGATTATCCCGGAAATGGAAGAAGGACGGGCCAGGATCAAGGTGGAGATCCGGGTGGAAGGACACCTGGAGGAATTAAGCCCCGGTGATCACACTGTTGACGAAGCCTTTTTTGCCATGATTGAGGAAATGGTGGCCCAGGAATTGCAAAAGGAGGCTTACATGGCCGTGACCAAAGCCCAGGAGTACCGGGCGGATATCTTTGGCTTCGGGGAACACATTTACCGCCGGTACCCGGTTTACTGGCGGCAGGTGAAGGATAACTGGCGGGATTATTTCGTCAACCTGCCGGTAGAAGTGTCCGTGGATGTGGTGATTCGCCGGACAGGCATGTCCTGGGAGGGTGTCCCTGCCCGGTAACCGTGGCCGGAGTCCCGCAGGCTGTGATCAGGATTGCATTTTGGGCACCGGCAGGTTACCATGTAAGGAAGGCAGTCAAGAGGTGATGAACATGGCTAATCTGCAGGAGCAAGGAATTATGGGAATCCAGGCCGTCAGGCTTGATGATGAGAACAATGCTCTCGTGATCCTGGACCAGACACTGTTGCCCAATGAAAAGAAATATCTCAGCTTAACAGACCAAAAAGAGATCTGGGAAGCCATCTATTTGCTGAAAGTGCGAGGTGCCCCCGCCATCGGCATCGCTGCTGCTTATGGTGCCTATTTAGGGGTGAAAGCTTCCCGGGCGGTTACCTATGAGGAGTTATATGCTGACTTCCTGAAAGTGAAAGAGTATCTGGCCTCCTCCCGCCCTACGGCGGTTAACCTGTTCTGGGCTTTGGATCGGATGGAACAAAGGTTGAAGCGGGAAGCAGGCAAAGATGTTATTGAAGTAAAACTTGCCTTGAAAGAAGAAGCAGACACAATCAGGCAGGAAGATGAGGAAACTTGCGCGGCCATCGGCAGGTACGGCCTTTCCCTCCTTAAGCCCGGCTGGGGCATCCTTACCCACTGTAATGCAGGGACCATTGCCACTGCACGCTACGGAACCGCCCTGGCTCCTATCTATTTAGGTCAGGAACAAGGGTATAACTTTAAGGTCTATGCTGATGAGACCCGGCCCCTGTTGCAAGGTGCCAGGCTCACTGCCTGGGAATTGCAGGAAGCGGGGGTGGATGTCACTCTCATCTGCGATAATATGGCTTCCATCGTGATGAAAGAGGGGCGGATTCAGGCGGTGCTGGTCGGCTGCGACCGGGTGGCGAAAAACGGGGATACAGCTAATAAGATCGGCACGTCAGGAGTGGCCATCCTGGCCAAGTACTACGGCATCCCCTTTTACGTATGCGGCCCCCTGTCCACAGTAGATCTGAATTGCCGGACCGGTGAGGATATCAAAATAGAACTGCGGCCCGGGGAAGAAATCACCCATCAATGGTATGCCCGGCCCATGGCTCCCGAGGGAGTGAAAACCTATAACCCTGCCTTTGATGTGACGCCCCGGGAGCTCATCACCGCCATTGTAACGGAAAAAGGAATTGCTTATCCCCCATATGAAAAAAGCCTTCCGGCTATGTTTGCTGAATAGACAGGTGGACAAGGAATTGCACCTTGTCCATTTTTTGCGGGCAAATTGACAATCTCTCCCTGTAATTTATAATACAATTAACGAATTCCTGGGGGGATTATTGTGAAACATATTCTGGCACTGCTGGTAGTCAACCGGCCCAAGGTCTTATCCCATATTTCCGGTTTAATCAGCCGGCGAGCCTATAACATCGACAGTATTGCCGCAGGGCCCACGGAGGACCCGAAAATCACCCGGATTACCCTGGTGGTGGAATGTGAGCCCGATGAAATCGAACAGGTGGAAAACCAAATTGCCAAACTGGTGGATGTCATCAAGGTGACCAATCTGACCCAGGAAAAATGTGTGGCCCGGGAGCTGGCCTTGATTAAAGTCAGGGCTTCTTCGGAGAAAAGAAGCGACATCGTGGACATCTGCAGCATTTTCCGGGCCAAAATTGTAGACGTGACCCGGGAGGCGATGATTGTGGAACTGACCGGGGAAAGCGACAAGATCGAGGCCCTGTTCGATGTGTTGAAGGAACACGGTATTGTGGAAATAGTCCGCACCGGTATTATTTCCCTGTCCCGGGGTCCGGAAGCCGCCAAGCACAGCCAGCCCGATTAAACAATTATTGACAATTAATTATAAAGGTGGTTGTTGACTTTTTATCGCCCATTATATAAGCTGATGATAGATTGTCTATTTTACCTAGGGGAGGGGAAACTATGGTTAATTTGACCATTGACGGGCGACCCGTGTCCGTTCCCGAGGGAACCACCGTTTTAGAGGCAGCTCGGCAAATCGGTATTGACATACCCAACTTATGTTATGATCCCCGCCTGACGACGGCGGGTGCCTGCCGGATGTGTGTGGTTTCCATTGAGGGATTCCGGAACCTGGCTACTTCCTGTACCACCAAAGTGGCCGAAGGAATGGTGGTGCACACGGAAACACCGGAGGTAGTGGAAGCCCGGAAGATGATTTTGGATTTGATTTTGGCCAATCATCCCCAAGATTGTCTGACTTGTGAAAAAACCGGTAATTGTCAGCTTCAGGACTACTGTTACCGCTATGGCGTGAAAGAAACCTCTTTTATCGGGGAGAAAAGGCAGTTGCCCAAAGATACGGGCAATCATCTGATTGAGCGGGATTTCAACAAGTGTATCCTTTGCGGTAAATGCGTACGGGTTTGTGCGGAAATACAGGGAACCAATGCAGTGGATTTTGTTGGCAGAGGCTTCAATGCCGTTGTAGATACGGCTTTTAATGAAAACCTCAATCTGGACAATTGCCGCTTCTGCGGTCAGTGTATTGAAATGTGTCCCACCGGGGCTTTGACCAACAAGCAATTCAAGGGTACCAGGCCCTGGCAGGTGGAAAAAGTCAGGACTACCTGTCCCTTCTGCGGTACAGGCTGCAACTTTGACCTGAACGTCAGGGACGGGAAAATTGTGGGAGTGACCACCGGCAATCCTGACGGGGTGGTCAACGGCAGGGCTCTCTGTGTGAAAGGTCGTTTCCACACAGACATGATTTACAGTCCTGATCGCATTACCACACCTTTAATTAAAAAAGACGGCGAATTTGTCCCTGCCACCTGGGATGAAGCTTTAGATTTGGTAGTAAGCAAATTCAAGGAAATCAAGGAGCGGGACGGGTCTGACGCCATCGCTGCTTTGAGCTCAGCTCGCTGCACCAATGAAGACAATTATGTCATGCAAAAATTCATGCGGGCGGTCATCGGCACCAACAGCGTTGACCATTGTGCCCGGACGTGACACGCGCCTACAGTAGCCGGTCTGGCTACTACATTTGGCAGCGGTGCCATGACTAACTCCATTGGTGAAATTGAATTCAACGATTGCCTGTTTGTCATCGGTTCCAACGCTCCCGAGGCCCATCCCGTCATCGGCAGCAAGATGAAGCGGGCTAAGCGCCGGGGAGCCAAACTGATTGTGGTTGATCCCAGAAGGACTGAACTGGCCGAGATGGCCGACCTGTGGCTCAGAATTACTCCCGGTACCGATGCAGCTCTAGTCAACGGGATGATTCATGCCATCATCACCAACGGCTGGGAAGACAGGGAGTTTATTGAGACCCGTTGCGAAGGTTATGAGGATATGTGGAAGGTAGTACAAAACTATCCTCCCAGCCGGGCAGCGGAGATCACCGGTATTCCCGAAGAACTGATTGTCCAGGCGGCTGAGATCTACGCCAAGACGAAAAAAGCCGGCATTTACTATACCCTGGGGATCACCGAGCATACCACCGGTACCGCCAACGTGATGAATTTGGCCAACCTGGCCATGGTCACCGGTCATTTAGGTTTTGAAAGTACAGGGGTTAACCCCTTGCGGGGTCAGAACAATGTGCAGGGTGCCTGTGACATGGGGGCATTGCCCAACGTTTTCCCCGGTTACCAGTCGGTGGGAGATCCCAAGAATATAGAGAAGTTCGAAAAAGCTTGGGGTGTCACCTTAAACAGGCAGATGGGCCTTAGGATTCCGGAAATGCTCGATATGGCCCTTTACGGCAAGTTAAAAGCCATGTACGTGATGGGTGAAGATCCGGTGCTGACTGACCCGGATGCCAACCATGTGAAAAAATCCCTTGAAAGTCTGGAGTTCCTGGTAGTGCAGGACCTGTTCCTGTCTGAAACCGCCAAGTATGCGGACGTCTTCCTGCCCGCCGCTTGTTACGCGGAAAAAGACGGTACTTTCACCAATACGGAGCGCCGGGTCCAGAGGGTCAGGAAAGCAGTGGAACCTCCCGGTGAAGCCCGTGTGGATTGGGAGATTATCTGTGACATTGCCCGTCGCATGGGGTATGAGATGAATTACTGTTGTTCCGAGGAAATTTTCAACGAAATGAGGAGCCTGACACCCAGTTACGCGGGAATCACCTATGCCCGTATTGACAAGGTGGGTATCCAGTGGCCTTGCCCGGCGGAAGACCATCCCGGCACCAAGTTCCTGCATCAAGGCACTTTCCCCAGAGGCAAAGGCCTGATGCAGGGCATTGAATATGAACCGCCGGCGGAATTGACCAATGAGGAATATCCCATCCTGATGACCACCGGTAGAATGTTGTATCACTACAATATTGCTACCCGTCATTCCGCTAATTTGGACGGCCTCCGTCCCCATGAACTGGCCCAGCTCAATCCTGCCGATGCAGCCGCCATTGGGGTGGAGGAAGGCGGGGAGATCCGGGTTACCTCCCGTCGTGGTTCCATTGTCACCAAGGTGACTGTTACCGACAAGGTACCGCCCGGAGTCATGTTCATGACCTTCCACTATAAGGAATCTCCTGTTAACGAGCTGACTAATTCCGCTTATGACCCCATCAGTAAAACGGCGGAATACAAGGTGTCAGCGGTTCGTATCGAAAAAGTATCATAAGACAGCCAAGGAGCAGCCCAGCGCTGCTCCTTTTTAGTTTTGCACAAAAACTAATAAGGAATATATGTCTTTTTTACTGAAATGGTCTTACCGTAAACAAAAGGATTGAAATATTGATGGAAATTGTTGCCAAGATGTGTAAAGATTGCTAGGATTGTAAATGGGAGGGAGGCAAGAATGTTATCTTTTATCGATATTTCCGGTAATTTTCATTCATCCCCTGACCAAGATCCTTACATTGTTGCTGTTCCCTAGGGAAAGGTTGTCAAAGCATTATATTTATCTTTTGCAGCGGATTCAACAAATTGCCAGTCGTCAGTATTGCAATACAGCTATTGTAATTATTGATAATGCAAATCGAAGGATTGACAAATGGGCTGCATATGCTTTTAACAATTATTTGTATCGCACCGAAGACGGAAATAGGTTAGATTGCATCCTCGAAGTTCCAATATTTGCCGATTCGGAAATGACTATGGGCATTCAATTAGCCGATCTGGTGGCAGGGTTGCTTCGTCAGTATTATAGGCATGGATTGCACAGAAGTGGTGATGCCTGGGATGATGATCTTTATTTCAAAAAGCTTAGGGAGTATCATGACATTATAGCTAGTAGGAGCCCAAATTTTGGTACAATGTACGGGCTGTATGTTGCACCCGACGATTTTTTGTCCAGATATTACAGATAAACGATTGTTTTTTTAGATATTATGTTATAATATTAGTGAGGCTGATGGTGGAACGCCTGTTACCACGAGAGCATCTTCTAGTATGCTATCAGCCTTATAAATGTGAAAAAGATGTAGCGGTTTTCGCTACATCTTTTTTTGGCGCTCTTTAGATGAATACTTAGCTTGTTTTGCAACTGAAGCCCTATTGCCAAAAGTATGATTCTTCCAGAGTACATATTTAATTTGTGACAATCTGTAATCAGTCTAATTGGGTTTTGTAGACCTGGTAACGGTGCAGTACCGGGCACTGCAAGGTTTTTTCGATGAGTCCCCTGACAGTATGGTTGTTTTCCATGATGAGAGAGAGTTCCGCCCTGGTGTACCCTAACTCCTTGACGATCTCCATGGCTTTCAGGATGAGCAGGGTGCTCAAGCCCTTCCGGCGGTACTGGGGCTTTAACCCCAGAACGGCGGCCCTGATTTGAGGGTCGGCGTGTTTAAGACCGGGGCGGCTGGTGGGCTGCAGGAGGCAGATC
>JAAZDD010000032.1 GCA_012512955.1 Clostridia bacterium | reverse complement strand
TCCACAAGGGTGACGGGGTCTTTACCGGTGTCAAACATCTTCTCGAAAATATCTTTCGCCATTTTACCGCTGATTTCCCCTTTGTCGATCATGTTCAACAACTGGGCCAGCTGGGCAGGGGCAACAGGACAATCGTCAATTTCCATTCCCCTGGCATTCAACAGCCGCAAGAGCTCCACCATAATCCAATTGCTCACTTTTTTCGGGTCAGCATACCGGGCCACCGTCTCATCGAAGAAATCAGCCAGCTTTTTGGAAGCGGTAATCACCTTTGCATCATATTCCGGCAGGCCTAATTGCCGGATCAAGCGTTGCTTCCTGGCCTCCGGCAGTTCCGGCAGTTTTTGCCGTATTTCTTCAATCCAGGCGTCGTCGATGGCCAAAGGCGGTAAATCGTGTTCAGTGAAACAACGATAGTGGGCGGAACTCAATTTGGGGCGCATGGGTTCGGTGATCCCCTTTGCCTCATTCCAGGTGCGGGTCTCCTCCTCAATTTGACCCCCTTCTTCCAAAACCTGAATTTGACGCTCAATTTCATAGCGAACAGACCGCTCCAAGGCCCGCAGTGAGTTCATATTTTTCAATTCCGTTCTGGTCCCCAGTTCAGTGGAACCTTTAGGGCGGACGGAAACGTTGGCGTCGCAGCGGAGAGAGCCTTCCTGCATTTTGCAATCGGAGACTTCCAGGTACTCCAGGATGGCCTTCAAAGCAGCCAAATACTCCCTGGCTTCTTCCGGTGTCCTGATGTCCGGGGCCGATACTATTTCCAAAAGGGGTACACCGGCCCGGTTATAGTCACCCAATGATTGCTCCGCTTCCAAAATATTGTCACCGGAATGGACCAACTTACCGGCATCTTCTTCCATATGGGCAAAAGCAATCCTGATCCTCCTTACTTTGCCGTCCACTTCAATATCCAGGTAGCCGTTCCGGATAATCGGGGTATAGAACTGGGAAGTCTGATAGTTTTTGGACATATCCGGATAGTAATAATTCTTCCGGTCAAAATGACAATCCTTTGTTATTTCCGCATTTAAGCCCAGTCCCGTCTTAATGGCCAATTCCACCACTTTTTTGTTCAACCTCGGCATGGCTCCCGGCATACCCAAACAGACGGGACAGACATGGGTATTGGGCTCTCCCCCGAATTCCGTGGTGCAGGAACAGAAGATTTTGGTTTTCGTCTTTAGTTCCACATGTACTTCCAAGCCAATGACGGCTTCATATTGGTTGGACATTTATTTCACCTCCGCCAGGGGCCTGTCTTTCGGAAAGTTAAGCTGTCTCTCCAAAGCATAAGCAGCCCGGAAAATGGTTGGTTCATCGAAGGGCCTCCCAATCAGTTGCACCCCTACCGGCAGCCCCCCAGCCAACCCACAGGGTAAAGACAGGGCTGGAACCCCAGCCAAATTGGCCGGAATGGTACAGATATCACTCCGGTAAGCCTGCAATCCCTCGACTTCTTGATCATTCAAAGGCCAGGCTTTTTTGGGGGACGTGGGAGTAATTAATAGATCATAATTAGCTAAAGCCGCATCAAAATCTTGTTTGACAAGAGTTCTCAATTTCAGGCCTTTGACATAATAATCCTGAAAACGGCCGGGCCCGGAGAAAAAGTGACCCAACAAGGTGCGGATGATGACCGCGGAGCCAAGACCTTCACCCCGGGAACGAACATACATGGTCTCCAAATCCTCCGCCCCCAAATTGCGGTAGCCGAACCTGACTCCGTCCATGCGGGCCAGGTTGGAACTGACTTCCGTAGTGCCGATCATGTAATAAGCAGCCAAAGCACACTCTGTATGGGGCATGGAAATTTCCTCAACATGAGCTCCGCCTTCTTCCAGCAGCTTCAGTACATTCTTGATTAAAACCGTTACTTCCGGCTCCAAACCTTCCCCAAAATATTCTTTGGGAACACCTACCTTCAATCCCTTTACGTCTTCCGACAAAGATTGTCCATAATCCGGCACCGGCAAAGTGCTGGAGGTACTGTCTTTAGGATCATGTCCGGCAATAGCCTGGAGCAGCAGGACGCAATCACGGACATCCCGGGCCAGGGGGCCCACTGTCTCCATGGAGCCTACCGTAGGCACCAACCCACTGCGGGACACCAACCCGTAAGTAGGCTTGAGCCCCACCAGGCCACACAAGGCCGCCGGCTGCCGCACGGAGCCGCCTGTATCAGAACCCAAGGCAAGAGGCAACTGGCCGGAAGCGACCGCCGCTGCCGAACCACTGGAGGAACCGCCGGGAACCCGTTCCAGGTCCCAGGGATTCTTGGTGGGTTTTACCGCAGATAACTCACCGGTGCTGCCAAAAGCAAATTCATCCATGTTCAGCTTCCCCATCATAATGCTGTCCTGGGCAGCCAACTTTTCCACTACAGTAGCATCATATGTAGGAACAAAATCCGCCAGCATTTTGGAGGCACAGGTAGTCTTAATCCCTTTTGTACAGATATTGTCTTTAACCCCCACCGGGATTCCTGTCAAAGGGGTTAATTCCTTACCGCCGGCGATAGCCTTGTCCAACTCTTTGGCTTGCTCAAAAGCTTCTTCGCCCCTAAAAAGTAAAAAGGAACCAAGTTCAGCTTCAGTAGTCTCTATTCGGTCCCTAAAACTACTCACTATATCAACTACACTGATTTCCTTTTTGGCCAGGAGCTCATGCAACTGGTGGGCTGTTAATTGATATAACTCCACAATAATTCCTCCTTCCCCTTCCGGCTACAACAATTCAATTTTGGGCACCACAACATACCCGTCTTGCTCCAAGGGAGCATTGGCCAATGCGGTTTCCTGATCATAACTGGCTTGAACTTCATCTTCCCTCAACACGTTCTTGATTGAATGTACAAAAGTAAAAGGTTCAACATTTTCCAAATCCATTGCCAGAAATTTTTCCATATAGGCGAGCAGTTCTTCCAATCGCCTGGCAAAAGCAGCTTTGTCTTCTTCCGTCAGTTCAATCCGGGCGGCCCTTGCCAATTCCTCTACTTGGCGAGAATCCAACATTTTTACCTCACTTCTTTCTCCGTATAATCCCATTAAAAACCAAAGAAATTATATCAAATTGAGGATGCACATGCAACTTTTTGGCTGTATCATAAAATTAACAGAGTTGTTTACCCTTTACTGAGGTAGAATAAATCTGACTATCCGGACAGGGGTGGCTCCATGATTCCTTTAAGAGACAGTATTCGTCCCCGGCGACGTCCTTTTGTCAATTGGCTGATCATCGGTATCAACATTTACGCTTTTATACTACAACTGAGTTTGTCTCCTGCTGAGCTCCAGCAGTTTTTTCAGCAATTTGGCATTATCCCGGCCCGGATTTCCGGCTTTGAATTCAGCATGCTATTCACCGGCACCTGGACCCCTCTCCTGCCGCTATTTACGGCCATGTTTCTCCACGGCGGTTGGTGGCACCTATTGGGGAATATGCTCTACCTCTGGGTTTTCGGCGACAACATTGAAGACCGGCTAGGTCATTTGGGCTACTTGATATTTTATTTGCTCATGGGTATCGCCGCCAGTCTCACCCATGTTTGGTCCGATCCCACTTCTACCGTGCCCATGATCGGAGCCAGCGGTGCCGTAGCCGGGGTGTTGGGAGCTTATTTCATCACCTTTCCCAGAGCCCGGGTGGTGGCGCTGGTACCTGTTTTCTTCTTTTTAACCTTTACCGAAATAAAGGCTGTGTACTTCCTGTTTTTCTGGTTTTTACTGCAGGCCTTGTCCGGTTTGGGTTCCATCCCTGGGGCTCAGGCCGTGGCCTGGTGGGCCCATATCGGCGGTTTCATCGCCGGTGCCCTGGTCTTTTTCCTCTTTAGACCGGGAACAAGAAACTACATCCGGTATTAAGGAGACAAAAAAGGCGGTTCCCTAAAGGTGGAACACGCCTTAGAAATATTGCGGCCGGACCACTTCTTAGCATAAGAAAAACTCCCCTTTGCGTAGTCCTGATTTTTTGTTGTTTCAGGTGTCTACTCAAAGGGGAGCATATTACAATGTCAACAGGCTAAGATACGCCATCAAAGATTGTCTATACCTTTCACTCCTGCTCTATTCTGACGGCAAGGTCTCCCTGAGCGGTTACTGCTACCTCCCGTCCTACTTCAAGGTCCTTTAACAGAGCCCGTTTACCGGCGACCCGGATCCTGGTATTCTCATCTACCTTAAAAGTCAGTTCCGTATCTTTCTCCATCATAGTAACCTTACTGCTGGTACCCAATACCAGCCTGATCAACCGCCCCTGATGAGTTGTCTCCACTACTGCTGCACGCTGAGCACGGATCAAAACTACTTTCCCGTCCTTTACAGCTAAGCGGACCCGATCCCCGGCAACCAAGTCCTCCAACTCCACATTCTCCCTGTTTAAATAAACTAATACATCATCAGCTAAAGCCAATTCCTTGACAGTATCCTCAATTTGAAGGGTGATGTAGTCAGAGTCCAGCTTAACCAAGGTTCCCTCCACACGCCTGTTTTCCTGTTCGTGGAGCAAATCCCCCAACCGGTCCAGCAATACTGCCATTTCCGCCCTGGTTACCGGTTTGTTGGGCTGGAACACATTATTCTCGTAACCTTTCATAATCCCGTTGGCAACGATAGCCCTGACATATCCCAGTAAATCCTCAGGGATCGCTTCCTTGTCGGAAAAATCCAGCTCATATTCCCCGGCTGCTTCCGGATCCAACTCCAGTGCCTAGGCGAGGATGGCACATAATTGGGCCCTTTTCAGTCCTTGATTGGGATTGAACTTTTCCAAATCCTCGGGGGTGAGCAATTCTCGGTCCAGAGCCACCCGGACATAGCCTCTGGCCCAGTCAGGTAATTTTCTGAACTGTTTTTCGTCAGCATCTCCCTCCTCCAGGGCTTGTTCTTCCAAACCCAGACCCCGGACCAACATCACCAGGGCCTCCACGTTTTTCACTACATTACTCGGCTTAAATTCATTGTCATCATAGCCTTTGATCAGGCCCGTCAAATTCATCTCCGTCAGTATCTCTTCCGCCCAATGACCGCGAATATCATGCAATTTGACGAGGGCCATAATTTCCTTATTTCTGCCGTGGGCTTTGGCATGGGGAGGAGGATCCGCCCAGGCAGCCGTTCCCGCCAAGGGAGTGAGCATGGTTACTACTAAAGCACAGGCAGCGATCTTTTTCAGTTTTCCTTTGAGAATCATTAGTGTGATGCACCCTTTCTCCACAGTTTTTCGGACTGATAGACGAAAAAAGGTGCCACTATGTTCCCGCGTTAGCAGAATTAACCAGGGACTTGAACCCATCTTCATCCAGAATGGTAATATTCAAACTGAGAGCCTTATCATATTTGGAACCGGGTTTGGCACCGGCAACCACATAGTCGGTGTTTTTGCTGACACTGGAGGTTACTTTCCCCCCCAATCTTTCAATCAATTCCTGAGCTTCTTTCCGGGAATAGCTTTCCAAGGTCCCGGTCAAGACAAATTGTTTCCCTGCCAAGGGTAATGCTTCAACTGCCGTCTCCTTCTCCTGGGTCAGCCTGACGCCGGCTTTGGCCAATTTGGCGATAACCTGTTGATTGCTGGGCTGGGCAAAAAAGCGGACCACACTGGCGGCCACTTTAGGCCCAATCTCCGGGATCTCCGTCAACGCCGCTTCACCGGCTGCTGCCAAAGCAGCCAGGGAACCGAAATGGTCAGCCAGCAATTTGGCGGCCCTGGCCCCTACATGGCGAATGCCCAAGCCGAAGATCAACCGGTCCAAAGGCCTTTCTTTACTGTTGGCAATGGCATTGAGCAGGTTGGTGACCGATTGTTGCCCCATTCTTTCCAGGGAAATCAGGTCTTCATACTTCAGGTAATATAAATCGGCCGCATCCTTAATCAATCCTGCCCGGAAAAGCTGTTCCACCACTTTCGGCCCCAAGCCCTCAATATCCATGGCGTTCCGGGAAACAAAATGGATAATTCCTTCCCGGACCTGGGCAGGACAGGACAAGCCTCCGGAACAGCGGTGGGCCGCTTCCCCCTCCAGCCTGACCACTTCCGAACCGCATTCCGGACAAAAGGAAGGCAACCGGAATGGACGTTCCCGCCCGGTCCGGTGTTCCGGTAGGACCGCTACTACCTCCGGAATGATATCTCCCGCCTTTTGGATTACTACCGTATCCCCCAGCCGGATGTCTTTTTCCCTGATCAGATCTTCATTATGTAAAGTGGCTTTACTGACTGTAGTGCCAGCCAGTCGTACCGGTCTTAGAATGGCCGTCGGTGTCAAGACACCGGTCCGCCCTACTCGTACAATAATATCCTCCAAGACGGTGGTAGCCTGTTCTGCCGGGAATTTATAGGCAATGGCCCACCGGGGGCTCTTGGCGGTAGCCCCGAGCTGCCTTTGCTCAGACAAATTGTTGACCTTGACCACCATGCCGTCGATTTCGTAAGGTAGCTCTGCTCTTTTGGCAATCCATTCCTGACAATAATTGTATCCATCCTCAATATCGGCTACCAGTTTTCGCTCCCGGTTCACCGGCAATCCCAACCTTGTCAACAGTTCCAGGGCTTCCCAATGGGTATTGACTTCTTCCCCTTCCATATGAATAATCTCATAGCAAAAGGCATTGAGGGAACGGGAGGCAGCAATGCGAGGATCCAACTGCCTCAGCGAACCCGCTGCTGCATTACGGGGATTGGCGAAGAGTTCCTCCCCCCGCTTCTCTCTTTCCTCGTTCAACCGGTTAAAAGCCTCCTTAGCCATAAAGGCCTCTCCTCTGACAATGAGTAAGGGTAGAGGCTCCCGCAGCCTTAAAGGAATTGCTTTAATGGTTTTCAAATTTTGGGTAATATTTTCACCCACTGCCCCGTCTCCCCGGGTGGCACCTGTCGTCAAGATTCCGTTTTCATAAGTCAAAGCAATGGACAACCCGTCTATTTTGGGCTCGATGACGTATTCGGGAGTTCTGCCCAAGGCAGCCGTGACACGACGGTTAAAATCCCGAAAATCCCCCAGGTTGAAGGCATTCCCCAAACTTAACAGCGGGTGATAGTGCTGAACCGTCTCAAACCCTTTCAGGGGCTCCCCACCTACCCTTTGACTGGGAGAATCCGGAGTCAAAAGCTGGGGATACTGGGTTTCCAGCCGGATCAATTGTTCCATCAACCGGTCATATTCCCAGTCGGAAATCAGCGGCTTGTCCAAGACGTAATAATGGTAATTATGGGTTTCCAATTGTTGCTTAAGTTCTTCGATTTGCCGGCGGGCTTCTTCCAAAGATACCATCAGGTCACCTTCCTTTCTTACCTGGTTATCAAAGTCAATGGAGCATACTTAGCTAACAAAACCTTCAACCCCTGGTCGGGAAATGCTACCGTCAACTGCCGGTCTTCACCTTTACCCTCCACCTTGACAATCACCCCGGTTCCCCATTTGGGATGGTTTACTTTGCTGCCCAATTCCCAGTTCTCGCCTGAACTGCCGGACCTGGTTTTCGCCACCGGCTGGGGTTTGCTGAACAGCCCTTCCTGTCTTCCCTTTACCTCCGAAACCAATTCCCCAGGGATTTCCCCCAGGAAGCGGGAGGGAGGGTTATAAACCGTATTCCCGTACTGGGTCCGTTGCCAGGCGCGGCTGACAAAGAGTTCTTCCCTGGCCCTGGTCATCCCTACATAGCAAAGACGGCGTTCTTCCTCAATCTCGTATTCTTCCAACAGGGAACGACTGTGGGGAAAGAGGCCCTCCTCCATACCCGTCAAAAAGACCACGGGAAATTCCAACCCTTTGGCGGTGTGCAGGGTCATCAGTACCACCCGGTCTGCTTCTTCGGAAAAGCTGTCCAGATCGGTAACCAATGATATTTGGGCCAGGAAACCGGTCAGGGTCTTTTCCTCGCTGTACTTGTCGTAATCATGGGTAACGGAAAGAAACTCCTGCAAGTTCTCAATCCTGGCCTGGGCCTCCGGTGTGTTTTCCTTTTTCAGTTCCTCCAAATACCCTGTTTCCTTAATGATGCTTTCCGTCAACTCCGTCAAGGGTATCTTGTCCACTTTCGCCTGAAAACCATCCATCAACCGGGCAAATTGTTGAATGGCATTGGCAGACCGTTTAGCTAAATCCGGTATCTCCGGGACACGGGCCAAGGCTTCGAAAACGGTGATTCCTTGCTGGTTGGCATAATCCTCCAGCTTCAGCCAAGCCACTTCTCCAATGCCCCGTTTGGGTACGTTGATGATCCGGGCCAGGCTTAAAGCATCGGCGGGATTGGACAGGACCCGCAAGTAAGCCATGATGTCCTTGATTTCTTTCCGCTCGTAAAATATGATGCCGCCGTATATTTCATAGGGAATGCCGTTTTTGATAAAAGTTTCCTCGATCACCCGGGACTGGGCATTGGTTCGATAGAGAACGGCAAAATCCCCGTATGGGCGACCTTTTTCCCGGTGCTGGCGGTAGATTTCACCGGCGACGAAATGAGCTTCGTGGTGTTCATCTTCCCCTTCAAAACTGGTGATGAGGGGTCCACGGGGGTTATCGGTCCACAGCTCTTTGGGCTTCCGGCTCAGGTTGTGGGCAATCACCGCATTGGCTGCTTCCAGAATCACCTGGGTGGAGCGATAGTTTTGTTCCAGTTTGACTACTTTAGCGTCAGGATAGTCTTCTTCAAAATCCATGATATTCTGGATATCCGCCCCCCGCCAACCGTAAATGGACTGATCCGGATCCCCGACCACACACAGATTGCGGTGTTTTTCCGCCAACAATTTCACCAGCACATACTGGGCCTTATTGGTGTCCTGGTATTCATCCACCAGGATATACTGGAATTTATGTTGGTAATAGTGGAGTATGTCCGGAAACCGGCGGAACAGGTTGACGGTAACCATCAACAGGTCGTCAAAATCCAGGGCATTCAGTTCCTGCAGTCTTTGCTGGTAATGCCCGTATACTTCTGCCGCTTTAACTTCAAAAAAGTTATCCGCCATGTCCCGGAGCCGGTCGGCAGTCCACAACTTGTTCTTGGCACCGCTGATCACATTCAGAATACTCCTGGGCGGGAATTTCCGGTCATCCAGGTTTAACTCCGCCAAGCAGTTTTTGATCAGAGTCAACTGATCGGCAGTATCATAGATGACGAAATTGGACCGGTAATTAAGGGAGCTGATTTCCTTTCTCAAAATGCGGACACAGGCGGCATGAAAGGTGCTGACCCACAAGCGCCTGACCTCGGGACCCACCAGTTGGGTGAGCCGTTCCTTCATTTCTGTTGCCGCTTTATTGGTAAAAGTAATGGCCAGGATGCGGCCCGGATCGACCCCCATTTGCTCCAACAAGTAAGCGATCCGGTAGGTCAAAACCCGAGTTTTCCCGCTGCCGGCTCCCGCCAAAACCAGCAAAGGTCCTTCTGTAGTCTTTACTGCTTCCTGTTGACTTGGGTTCAACTTCTCTATCAGTTCCAAGAGTTTTCCTCCTTAACTATTGCTCATCTTATATGGTAATATCTTACCACAAAAAACTCTCAGTGGGTTCCTTCAACTAATTGATACTATTGAACAATTTTGTGTCATTAAAATCTGTTAATGACCATTTGAAAACCAGCATTTGGGAGTGGGGACGTTTTTTTACACTTACGCCACCAATCCAAATCTCCGCCGGTACTCCACTGGACTCATGCCGGATAGATTAAAGGGTAGAGGCATCTATCCGGTGCCTCTACCCTTTTGGAAGCAAGAGAAACATCCTCTTATTCCCTATTTTTTGCTTTCATATATTCTTTCAGAGCTTTGTAGAAAGCATCAAGGTTTTCCAGTGGAGTTGTGGGAGACAAATCGCAGCCGGAGGCCAAAACAAAATTCTTGTAGCTGCCAACTTTTTCAAGTAAATTTCTTGCCATTTCTTCCACATACTCAGGAGTACCTTCATTGAAAACGCCACTGGAGTCCAGGTTGCCCATGACGATTTGACCTTCAGGATTTTTTACAGCCATTTCCGCAGCCTTCAGGAAAACATGAGTCCTGGCATCGCCCACTTCGGGAACTTTTAACTTCTCGATGGATTCCCTGTCAGAGACAGGTTCCTCCACAATGGTGGGCAACCCGGTTTTCGTATAGTCTATCTTTGCCCCAAAAGCTTCTGCTTCCATGGTTAAATCGATTACACTTTGAGCAACAGGGATTGGGAAACGTTTCGCATTCGCATGTATCAGTTCGTAGTTTGCTTGAGGATCATTTAACACTTCATAAATGGCACGGCCCGTTAACGGCAAACAAGGGTAAGAAGTAATTATATTATTATTTGTGATTGCCAACAAAATGAATAAGCAAGTTCACCCTGACCATCATTCAGAGTAACTTGCTCAACAATTCAAGTACCTATCTGCTATGCTGTTCGGCTCACTCACCATAGACAAATAGCTTTTGGTTCTTTTCCCCGTGTCGTTCAAGAGCCAGTTCAATCAGCCGGTCCAATAGTTTACTGTAGGGCAACCCCGAGGCTTCCCAAAGTTTGGGATACATGCTGATGCGGGTAAAACCGGGAATGGTATTGATTTCATTGATCCAGATCTGTTTATTATCCCGGCCCACGAAAAAATCCACCCGGGCCATGCCGGCACAATCAATGGCTTTAAATACCTCAGCTGCCAGCCGCTGCAACTCAGCCACAGTATTTTTTGGCAAATCGGCAGGGATAATCAACTCCGAGTCATCGGCTAAATATTTGGCCTCATAATCATAAAATTCGTTACAGGGAACAATCTCCCCGGGGACGGAAACTTGTGGCTCATCATTGCCAAGGACACTTAACTCAATTTCCCGCCCCACTATATTTTCTTCAACCACTAGCTTTCGATCATACTTGGCGGCCAAATCAAT
>JAAZDD010000031.1 GCA_012512955.1 Clostridia bacterium | reverse complement strand
TGATTATCACTGCAAAAAAAATAGCCCCGCAAGGCTATTGCTACTTGTTGACGAACTACATGTACCCAATCGGTGTTAATCTCCGGCTGCAGAGGAGCCCGGTTTGGGGATGAGCTCAGTCGCCTGAAGATGCCTCCGAAATCGCACCCTTCGGGTGCTCATGCCGTCGGCATTTTTCCTCAGGCTCCTTCGCTCTTTTGATTTTGGCTCCTAACGCAGCCCTCCGATTAACACCGATTGGCCTTATGTCTTCAGTCCCAAATAGCCCAGTAAGGCTATCAGTTAATCCAATTGTAAAGCTCTTACTACGGCAGTGACCGCTTCGGCTTTGGTTACCTGGTTTTTGGGCAGGAAGTTTTCACCGGGGGAAATGAGCTTCAGCCCGTCTGCCAGGGCTACATGGCCCAGGTATTTGGGCGTAATTTGGTCTTTGTCGGCAAAGTCTACTTTATAGATTTCGGACAGGGCCGCCGCTTTTTCAAGGCCTAAGTGCCTGATCAAAGTAGCTGCCAAGAATTCCCTGGTCACCGTCTCTTCCGGTGCTATTTCGTCGGCCTTAATCAGCCCTTTACTCACCGCTTGATTGATCCAGGGAGTATACCAGGCATCCCCGCTCCCAGTCAAGATAGGCAAAGGAATAATGGGTCCCCTGTTTCCTTCCAGTTTGGCAAGGATTTCCGCCAGTTCTCCCTGGGTAATGGCCTGATCGGGATGAAACTTCCCATCCTCAGTACCGGCAATCACGCCGGCTGCCACCAGAAGCTCAATGTCTTTTTGAGCAGGATGGTTTTCAATATCAGAGAAGACTGCAGGTAATTTCTTTTCCAGGGGTTCCCCCCGCCAGTTCAAGGGGTTGCCGGAAACAGCATCCATCATGGTATAAGGCACCTTTGCCAGGTGATACATCAGGGTAACTTTTTGTTTCCCCGTTTCCCGGTCGTAGGAAGTAACGAATTCCAGGGACAGGGGCACTTCCTGTCCGTACCAGGCGGTAGCCTGACTTTCGTCGATCACCGTGTCCAGCCTGGGAAAATCGGCAGCGGTCCACTGCATGTTGTAACCTTCCACCTGGCCGGTTACCGCATTAACGGTTACCCGAAAGCCGTTTTGGGGAAAAGGAATACCGTTAACCAGCCGTTCATACACAAAGCCATATGACCGGGCCTTCTCCGGTGTTCTGACGGTTACCGGCTCATATAATCTGATGGATTTGGCTTTTTCGGGCTGCAGCTTTTTGATGAACTCCAAGGCCAGTTCCTGGGACTGTTCCCGGTTATAGACGGGATCCTTTTTGTTTTGCTCCTCATCGTATTCATAGCGATAAAAACTCAACAACTCCCCTGTCTCCCCGTCAACGGTAGCAGCGGCTGAACCCCTGTATTCTTTGTCCCGGCTGCTCTGCCAGCTTAACTGCCAGACTACCCGTTCCGGTTCATCCCATGACTGCTGTAAGCGACTGCTCTCCAGCCGGTACTGATCGGATAAGTTCAGGACGGCCATAGCTTTTTGTATCGCTTCTTCTTTGCTGATCAGTTTATCAATTTTAGCTATCTCTTTGGCTTCTTCAGGAGTTAATTCCATTTTGGCCTCACCGGCCATGGCCATGCCGCCCCGGGCCATATCTTCAGCAATACCGTACTCATCTTCACTCTCCAGGATTTTCCCGGTGACAGGGTCGATTTTCACCAGTTGAGGGTGACGGAGCTTAAACACCGGTTTGATAACAGGCTTTTCATCCCGTTCTTCCGGCTGGGTGCGAAAATATTGCAGCTCCAGGGGAAATTCCCTAGCGAAAATCTTTTGGGCTTCTTCCGCCGTCAGCAATTGTTCGGGCACTTGCAGTTTTTCACCATACCAATCAAAGCTGTAACTGACGATCTCCCCGGTATCTCCATTGACGGAAATAGTGATCCCGTTACTGGGAAAAGGAATTCCCTCCACTACCCGCTGATATCGAAAATTATAAGTAGGGGGTCCCCAGGGATTGACATCCAAAGAGGGCTTTTCCGGATCTTCATGGTAAACCAAGTCCTGTTTTCGCTCCGGCTGCAGTTTTTCCACCAACCGGTCGGCGATGGCCTTAGCCGCTTGATAGCTGAGTTCAGGCAGCTTGACGGCACTTTGCTCCCTAACCTGGTAATGAGACATCCGCAAAATATCTCCGGTTTGAGCATCGACTTCAATACTGATTTCTCCACCCTTGTCCCGCCAGTTAAGCAACCAGGAGAGTCTTTCCCCATACTCATTGTAGTGGGAAGAAAACTCTGTATACTCCTCGGGAATGGTAAAACTGCTTTTAGCAATCTTGATGGCCTGTTCCAGGGATGTACCGGTGGCAGCCTGAACCGGCGGAACTACTCCCACGGCAGCCACCAGAAACATTGCTATTAACAAGCCTGCAATCCATTTTTTTGGCTTCATAATGAAAAATCCCCCCTTTATTTTTCCATCTAATTAGACGCATTGAGGAGCAAAAAGTTCCAATAAAAGAAACAAGCCCCACAGTCACCTGCAGGGCTTGGAATTATTGAGCGGCGGTTTTGCCTTCCACCTCCTGGTTGGGAAGCTCCACAGTGTATTTGTCCACTGCGTTGAAAGGGAACATTTTGATGCCTGGATCATTGATTTGTCTTTCAATATAATAAGCCAAAAGGATACACAGGAATCCGACAAAGGCGATCATGAACCAATCCATCCTCTTCACCTCCCGCCACGGTATATTCACCGGAGAAGTTTGCTGACTATTAAATTAATTCGCTATCCGTTTCACTTTTCCTTTCAATTTCCTTGCCTTGCCGGCGGTAAAAATAGAAAAGCCGGAGCCTCCTAAGAGACTTCCGGCCAAACAGCTATTAACCCACATCTTCCCGTACTTCGGTTTTAGTAATGGCAACGGCATGTTTCAGTACTTTAATATTGTCGATACTCTTATCTTCAGTACCCTGCAGGTCTGCCTGTTCCTGTTTCAGGATATTAACATAATCCACGATACTCTGGGTGATCAATTCTCCCGGACAGATTAAGGGAATCCCAGGCGGGTAAGCCATTATCGCTTCCGCACTGATTTCTCCGGCTGCCTCAGCCAAGGGTACCACCCTGGTTTCACTGTAAAAGGCATCCCTGGGCAGAACCATCATACTGGGTATCTCCGGCAAAGGGGGACAATATTTCACCACATTTTTCAGGGGATTACACTTGCTGACGGATTTAATGCAATCCACCAGATAGCCCACCGTTTCCCAAGTATCCCCCAGGGTAATGACAAACATTACATTATATAAATCGGACAGTTCCACCTGGAGCCGGTACTCTTCCCGCAAGAGTTGTTCCACTTCATAACCGGACATACCTAAGCCGGTCACATTGATAATCACTTTGGTAGGATCAAAAGCGTAACAACCTGGTCGTCCCACCAAGTCCTCTCCGAAAAGACGGATTCCTTCCAAGGGCCGGAGCTGCTCCTTAACCCATTGCGCCATCTCCAGGGTTTGCCTGACCAATTTCTTGCCGTGCAAAGCCATCTGTTTCCGGGCCAAATCAAGAGAAGTCAGCAGCAAATAGGACGGGCTGGTAGTTTGAGTTAAATTCAAAACTCCCTTGACCCGTTCGGCGCTGACCAGACCTTCCCGGAGCAACAGGATGGAACTCTGGGTCATGGAACCGGCCAATTTATGGGTGCTGCTGGCGGCCAAATCGGCTCCCGCCTCCATGGCCGACAGGGGCAAAGCATCACTGAAGGCCAAATGGGCCCCATGGGCTTCATCCACGATAACCGGGATACCGTAGCGGTGGGCCACAGTCACAATTTCTTTCAAATGGGAGGCAGTGCCGTAGTAATTGGGATTGATCACAAAGACCGCTTTGGCATCGGGATGCTGTATAATAGCCTTTTCTACCTGCTCAGGGGTAACCCCCATGGAAATACCGAAATCCGTGTCAATTTCCGGCTCAATATACACCGGATGGGCGCCGCTCATAATCAGGCCTCCTACGGCGGACTTATGAGCGTTGCGGGGAATAATCAATTTATCCCCCGGATGACAGACAGCCATGATCATGGCTTGGATGCCGGAAGTAGTGCCGTTAACCAGGAAAAAGGCCCGATCCGCCCCAAAGGTTTCCGCCGCCAATGCTTCCGCCTCAGCGATTACGTCCCTGGGGTTGCAGATATTGTCAAGACCCGGCATACAGGTTAGATCCATCTCAAGAACTTTTTCACCAGCATAGGCAGCCAGCTCCGGCAGCCCTTTGCCCTGTTTGTGGCCAGGTACATGAAATGGCATTGTACCGGTGTCAATATATCGTTTTACTGCATCAAAAATGGGCGTTTTCCTCTGCTCCACTCCCGTCACCCCTCAGCAAGATATTGTCCGGTATCATCAGCGAAAAAACGCATAGATACATTACAACATATCATCAATCAAAAAGCAATAGGGTTAACGGGCAAACGTCAAGATTTTTTTGTTACCCTAATCCTTTAGTCCTCAATGGGCTTAAACCGCTCTTTGAGTCTTGCCATGACTTCCGGCATGGTGGTATACTCCATGTCTTCCAGGGGCAGACGATGGGGTTCAAAAGGACCGAGACTTCTTAAGTAATCAGCGAGCTCCAGTGCTTTCTGTCTGGCTCGATCATAGGAAACATCAGCAAAGAGATCCCGGGGACCGATTAGTTTGCCGTTGGCGATTTGGAAACCGAGGGCGATTACCCTGGCAGGCCCGTCAAAACGGGTGGGATGGGAATCTTCCACTGAAACCGGCATCAACGGCCCCACATGGGAACCCCTCATCCAACCGGCGACCAGGTGGGGATTGGCAAATGGTTCCACCGCTTCTCCCACTGCCGGCAATCCTGATTGACAACGGACAATGCAGACGGGATCATCTTTACCTACATAGCGTCCTGCCATCAGGTTTAGCCTCTGTGTACTGCATACAGCGGCAATGTCACCGGTAGTCTTGGAATAAACTGCTTTTACTGCATATCGTCCCGGTGCTCCGATAAAGACCAGCAAATCATAGAGTTCTTCCGGCAAAGAGAACTTAACGCTCTTGTGTTCGATCAAATCATGGACTTCCATCACGAAGCCCTGGTGCATTTTCGGGTCAATGACTAAACCGATAGTATTGAAGGGATCGGCAAACATTTTGTATAAAGGCAGGTTCCAGGCTCCCGGCTCCGTCTTGTCCGCCATGAAGACGATGACCGGCTCCGCTTTTCTTTCTTCGAATTCCATTTCCGCTACCCCCGGCCCCATTCCCTTCACGTTACCGGAAAAAGCATCGCTCAATAAATCCTGGCCGGCCCCGTACTGTTTCAATTCTTTGGCTACCTCGGTACAAGCCAGAAAGGTATCCCAGGCCAATTGGTGAATATCGGCGGAATCTACCCCCAGTTCATGGGTCATGATCAGGTTAATATCGTCACCGACATGAGTAACATGGAAGTCTTTCAGCAAGCTGCTTTCCGACAGGATCTGTTCGGCTTTGGCCAGCAATTTGGGATGGACACTGGTATGACCTACCCAACCGCCGACATCAGCTTTAATCACCGATAGAGTAATTTTGCTCAACTTTTATCCCTCCATGAACAAATATGTTATACTATATGACATTTTTATTCTATATAGTGTGGCAAAATACCTGCACCAGGTTCAGGAAAAAATAAATTGTATTCACCGGGGAGGTAACCGGGGGTGGAAAAGCGAATTATTGCTCATCACCACAAGCCACGGAACAGGAGCTGCCTATGAAACGATTGATCACTGTTTCCCTTCTATTGCTGCTACTTTTATTGTTGATTGGCTGCCAGAGGAATGAACCCGTTGAAGAGCCGGTGACGGAAACCCCGCCCGTGGACATAGCCCCGGAGCCCGAACCGGAAATTACCGGTCCCCCCAATCCTTTGACAGGGGAACCGCTGGAAGAGGCTAATCATTTAATTGCCGTCATGGTCAACAATGCGCCTCAAGCCCGGCCCCAATCGGGATTAAGCAGTGCCGACCTGGTTTACGAAATCGAAATGGAAGGCCTGATGACCCGGTTCGTCGCCTTCTTTTACGGCAATCTACCGGAAAATGTAGGTTCAGTGAGGAGTGCCCGGCCCTATGTGATGATGCTGGCCAAGGAATGGGACGCTTATTTTGCCCATGTAGGGGGCTCTGATGACGCTTTTGCCAAGGTCAAGGAATGGGGTATCCGTGATATCGATGACGTTAAAGGACATAAAGGTTTCTGGGTTGACAAGAACGGCCGCCGTCCCCACAATACATACCTGAATCTAAAAGAAGCTTTAGCGGGTAAGGAAAAAAACGGTGTCTTCCATAACTGGGAATTTACGGCTCCGCCGGAAGGGGAGCCGGATTACCGGGAGATCAGTTTTTCATATGATAAATATAATCGTCCTGCTTATGTTTTTGACGAAGACAGCGGCTTGTAC
>JAAZDD010000030.1 GCA_012512955.1 Clostridia bacterium | reverse complement strand
ACCGATTATGATCGGGTAACTACGGTGGCTCATCAGGTGCGGGTGGAAATTGTGGGTAATATGCTGGATTGGTATGAGGTGAAATTAGCGGATGGAACCAAAGGTTGGATTTTCGCCCCGTTAATCGATTTAGATTAAACCCCTTAAGTATAGGGGTTTTTTTGTAACCAGGAAAGGAGGAGTAAGGTGAGAGCCCATTTGATCTGCAGCGGCACGGAGCTGTTGCTGGGGCAGCCGGTTAACACCAACGCCACTTATTTGGGCCGGGAATTGGCCAAATTGGGAATTGATCTCTATACCATCGTCACGGTGGGAGATAATCTGGCCCGGCTCAGTGAGGCCATCCGCCAGGGGGGTAAAGGAGCAGACCTGGTGCTGGTCAGCGGGGGCCTGGGGCCCACGGAAGATGACATTACCAGGGATGCATTGGCTAAAGCGTTAGATATTCCCCTTGTTCATCACGAAGGAGCCCGGCAAGTGGTGGGACGTTTCTTTCAAAGCCGGGGGAAGGAAATCCCGGAGGTGAACAGCAGGCAGTTTGTGGCTCCCCCGGGGGCCCGGATTTTAGATAATCCCTTCGGCACCGCACCCGGCATCTATTATGAACACCGGGAAACTACTTACGTGTTGCTGCCCGGTCCTCCCCGGGAGTTAATTCCCATGTTTGAAAATGAGTTGCTGCCCCTGTTAAAAGAGCAGGCAGGAGGGATGGTCACTCTCTCCCGGGTCTTGAAAGTGGCCGGCATCGGGGAACCGGCCGCGGAAGAAAAAATCAAAGACCTGCTCCATTCTGCCAATCCTACCGTTGCCCCGACGGTGAAACGGGGAGAAGTCCATCTTCGCATTACGGCCAAGGCTCCCGGCCGCCAGGCGGCACTGGCTTTGATTGAACCGGTGGAACGGGAAATCAGGCAGCGGTTAGGCGAGTACCTGTTCGGCCGGGATGCGGAGACCCTGGAAGAAGTAGTGGCCAAGCTTTTGCGGCGGCAGGGTTTGACGGTAGCCGTGGCGGAATCCTGTACCGGGGGGTTATTGGCCCACCGGTTGACCAATATTCCCGGCAGCTCCGGGTATTTCCAGCTGGGTACGGTGGTCTACCACAATCGCTGGAAAGAGGAATTGCTGGGGGTACCGGGGGAAGTGTTGCAAAAGTATGGGGCGGTCAGCCGGGAAACGGCGGAAGCCATGGCCAGGGGTATCCGGGAAAAGGCAGGGACCTCTATCGGTATCGGCATTACCGGCATTGCGGGTCCCGGCGGCGGTACGGCGGACAAGCCGGTGGGACTGGTCTATTTGGGCCTGGATTGGCAGGGTCAGGTCAGCGTTTGGCGGGAACAGTGGGTGGGAAGTCGCCAGGACATTAAATGGAGTTCCACCCAGTGGGCCCTGGTGAAACTCTTTCAACATCTGAATGGTTCAGGGGAAAAAGACGACGGTCAATCTGATCGCTGAAGTCCGGTTACTGACCGCCCTTTTGGCGTATACTAACACCAACTCTTGTTGGGGGATGGTGTGGTATGAGGTCAATCCTGATTGAAGGACTTGCTGTGGTGGGCTTCATCGTTTTTGCTTTTCTTTTTCTCAATTACCTGCAGAAAAGGCAAAGGGTTTAGTTGGGTGGGTCCCATGAGTATGGCGGAAGTACTGCTCCAAACCCTGCTGGCTTTTTCTGCCGTTTTTTTGTATGCCCGTTTATTAGGAAAACAGCAAGTGGCCCAATTGTCGGTTTTTGAATATATTACCGGGATTACCTTCGGCAGTATCGCCGCTGACTTGGCGGTAACCCTGGGGCCCGGTGACACTGTTCATCATTTTATCGGCCTCACGGTGTTTTTTTTGCTGACCTACCTGATGGACCGGGTGGTGTTAATGAGCCGGCCGGCCCGCAAGATCATGTTGGGGGAACCGACGGTAGTCATTCATCAGGGTCAGGTACTGGAAAACAATATGAAACTGATGAATTACACCCTGGATGAATTGCTGATGCAACTCCGGGATAAAGGTTATTTTGACATCTCCAAAGTGGAGTACGCCATTCTGGAAAGCAACGGCGGTTTAAGTGTGCTGCCCAGAAGTCAATTCCGCCCGGTAACCCCCATGGATTTGAATCTCCCTGTTCCCTACGAGGGAGTCATGTCGGAAATCATCATGGACGGGGAGATTGTCTATCAAAATCTGGAACAGAATGGCAAGGATGACGCCTGGCTGTTGGAAGAACTGCGGAAATTGGGGATTAAGGACCTGAATGAGGTGGCCTTTGCCGGGCTAACCTCCGACGGGGTGCTCCTTGT
>JAAZDD010000003.1 GCA_012512955.1 Clostridia bacterium | reverse complement strand
CATTTCCGTTTTTAAATTAGCACCGCGGAGCCTGGCAGTCAACTGAAAAGCTTTGTCTTTAACTTCGGGACCGGAAACAGCCACAAAAACATCGGGAGCAACTTCCGGAGCAAAATCCACGCCCTGATCTGCCAAAGCCAGCAAAATCCGCTCCAAACCCAAGCCAAAGCCAATGCCAGGTACCGGCGGACCTCCCACCTGTTCCACCAGCCCATTGTACCTGCCGCCGCCGCCAATGGCACTTTGAGCGCCGATCCCTTCCACCACTATTTCAAAGGCAGTGTTGGTATAGTAATCCAATCCCCGGACCAGATTGGGCGCCAATTCATATTGAACACCCGCTGCCTGCAGGTATTGCTGTACTTGCCCAAAATGCCCGGCACATTCAGAACATAAAAAATCCATAATGGTCGGTGCCGTCGCAATAATCTCCTGGCAAACATCGCTTTTGCAATCAAAAATACGCAGGGGATTACGGTCAAATCTACCTAAACAGGTAGTACACAATTCCCCTTTTCGGGGTACAAGATATCGGTGAAGCACTTCCCGGTGCCGGAGCCGGCATTGAGGACAACCGACACTGTTTAATAATAGAGTCAGGTTGGTTAAACCCAGCCGGCCGTAAAAATCCATGGCCAGGCAAATGACTTCTGCATCAAGGGCAGGATCATCTGAGCCAAAGGCCTCCACCCCAAACTGGTGAAACTGGCGGAACCTTCCTGCCTGGGGTCTGCCATAACGGAACATGGGACCGATGTAATACATTTTAACCGGTTGGGTCCGGGAATAAAGCTTATGTTCCAGAAAAGCCCGGACTGTAGGTGCCGTACCTTCGGGACGCAGGGTTAAGGAACGCTCTCCCCGGTCAAAAAAAGTATACATTTCTTTCTCCACAATATCGGTAGTCTCCCCTACTCCCCGGGCAAACAGCTCCGTATGTTCAAAAATAGGTGTCCGGATCTCCTGGTAACCGTAATCGGCACAAACTTGATGGATAATTTCCTCCAAAACACGCCAGCGCCGGCTGTCTTCCGGCAAGATATCATTTGTGCCCCTTGGGCGAGTTGTCAACATCTGATCTGGTATCCTCCTTGCACATTCTCCAAGTCTTTTGGCCGCTACCGGAAAAAGGGATTGTGCTGTCGCTCATACTGCAAAGTACTTTCCGGACCGTGCCCAGGCCAGATTTTCCGATCCCCGGCCAAGGTGAACAGCTTCTGTTCAACTGAATCGATGAGCTCCCGGTAGGAACCGCCGGGAAAATCAGTACGGCCGATGGAACCGGCAAACAAAGTATCCCCGGTAAACAGATGCTCTCCTGAATCCAAACAAATACCTCCGGGGGTATGCCCAGGCGTATGAATCACCCTAAGCTTAACCGTACTGCCGATGTTCAGAACGTCACCGTCCTCCAATAATTGATCAGCACGGAGCCCTTCAATGGGTCGCCCAAACATCCCGGTTAAATTTTTTTTGGCATCTAACAGGTAGTCGGCGTCGGCTTGATGGATCGCCAGAAGCGCATTAAATTTTTCTTTAAGCTCCCTGTTGGCCCCGATATGATCCCCATGACCATGGGTGTTGACAATATATTTAATCCGGAGCTTCAAGTCAGCTGCTTCCCTGGCAATCAGGCTACCATCCCCCCCGGGATCAATCACCGCTCCTTCCAAAGACCGGTCACACCCCACAAGATAACAATT
>JAAZDD010000258.1 GCA_012512955.1 Clostridia bacterium | reverse complement strand
TGGCTCGGAGCACAAAATCAGGCACCTGCCCCTGTTCCTGGCGGGATTAACGGAAGGGAGGAGCCTGCCCGCTCTGGCGGACCAGCCTTTCCGGGAGCAATTGGATCAACTGCCCAAACCGGAAACCGTAACAGCAAGAGTAGGCTTTTTCGGCGGTTGCCTGGTGGACTTTGTCTATCCAAGTTTGGGCCTGGCCACAGCTAAAATCCTCCAGCACATGGACATGCAACTCATCTACCCGCTGGAACAAGCCTGTTGCGGTGTTCCTGCCGGCCACTTGGGTGCCGTGGAGGCGGCAGCCCGGATGGCTAAACAGAACATTGAGGCTTTCGAAAAGGCAGGTGTGGACTATATCGTCACTGTCTGTCCCACCTGTACCCAAGCCTTAAAGTATGAATTCGTGGAGCTCCTGGAAAATGACCCGGTCTGGGCCCAGCGAGCCCGGGATTTTGCCGCCAAAGTCCATGACTTCTCCCAGTTTGTCGCCCAGCGGACCAGCAACGGCGAAACATTGGATTTGGCAGTAAACTGCTACAAAAGAGTAACTTACCACGATTCCTGCCACTTACGCAGAACTCTGGGTGTTTATCAGGAGCCACGTGAATTGATTAAAACGGCAGGGTTGACACTGGTGGAAATGACTTGGCCTGATCGCTGTTGCGGATTTGGCGGTTCTTATTCCATTCGCTACCCGGAACTGTCCAAACCAATCTTAAAAGCTAAACTTGATGATATAAGGCAAACAGGAGCCGACCTGGTGGCCATGGACTGCCCCGGTTGCCTAATGCAAATCGGCGGCGGATTAGATCAAACGGGAGACAAAATCAAAGCAAAACACACCGTTGAATTAATCGCCGAAAGATTGCCGGATTAATACCCGGTCCTAAGATTCATTTGATCGATGAATTAGCGGAATTGAAGCAGATGAATGAGCCCCGTAACGGGCAAAAAGATGAGAGGTGCCGGTAAAAAAAGCGGCACCTCCTGTTACTTAATCAGTTTGGACAATTCTTTAAACAGCGGTGTTCCCGCCTGCTTCATTAAATCAAAGAAAACCGTCTCCGTGTTGGTGATGACTGCTCCCATAGCGGCCATCAGGGACAACCCGTTCCGCCAATTGGCTTTGCTGCGGGAGCAAACCCCGTCTTCTGCTACAAATACCTGATAGCCTTCTTTCAACAGGTCTCTCACCGTCTGGTAGACACAAACATGGGTTTCAATGCCGGTAACGATAACCTTTTTCCGGTTGGTTTGCTCCAAAGCCTGGGCCACCTCCGGTGTCAAGCCGGAAAAGGTAATCTTCTCGAAAACCGGCGCACCCTCCACCGTTAATTCCGGCACCGTCCTGCCCAGTCCCTTGGGATACTGCTCCGTGAACAGCACGGGAATATCCAATGCTTTAGCCGTAGCCAGTAGAATACCGGTCCTGTCCACCACCTGGTGCCCGTACCCCATGGCTGCCACCAACCGTTCCTGAATGTCAATGACCAACAACAAGGAATCCTCCTGAGTCAAGACAAACCTCTCCATAATGAACCCTCCCCTCCTGGCTTTTCCTGGTATTTACAACAATTATAACTGCAATTGTCCCCCTTGCCAATGGAAATGACGAAACCTTGAATTAAATTTTCCCAACGGGTATAATTGCAGTTATCTTTTGGGCTTTTTATTTTGAGTGATTTGCCTGGAGGGGTGATTATGAACAGAACTTGGCTCAGAGTATTCATTGCTTCAGTCCTGGAAGTACTCTGGGTGGTTGGTCTGGCCCATGCCTACGACGTCCTGACCTGGACGGGAACCATTATCGCCCTGGTCCTCAGCAATTATTTAATGATTACAGCAGGACAAGTGCTTCCTGCCGGGACTGTCTATGCGGTTTTCGTGGGCTTAGGTACGGCAGGTACCGTCATTGCCGAATTGCTTTTCTTCGGGGAGCCCTTCCAGTGGGCAAAAATACTGTTAATAGCTATCCTTTTGATCGGAGTCACCGGCCTCAAAACAGTGACCGACAATGACGCCCGGGAAGGAGCTGAAGTCTGATGGCCTGGTTTTCTTTAATCCTGGCAGGTTTGTTGGAAGCTTTCGGCGTGGCCATGATCAACCAGTTGCAGGTCAGCAGAAATTGGCAAACCGTTGTCCTCTTGATCTCGGGCTTCGGTTCCAGTCTTTTGTTCCTGGGGTATGCTTTGCGTTTTCTGCCCATGGGTACCGCCTATGCCTTTTGGACGGGGATTGGAGTGGTAGGCGGTACCGTCATCGGTATGGTTCATTACGGTGAAGCCAAGGACGGGAAAAGAATCGCTTTCATGGCCCTGATCCTCGGAGCCGTCATCGGGTTGAAACTCATCACTTAAGATAAAAAAGAAGCGGATTGCTGTTAATCCGCTTCTTTTCTTAACCTCTGGAAATAGAGGAAGATAGGCAGAGGAATGACAATCCAGCCCAGGCTCTTGATCAGGCTGTTTTTCGCCCGGTTAACCTGGCGCTCTTTTTCCGCCTG
>JAAZDD010000257.1 GCA_012512955.1 Clostridia bacterium | reverse complement strand
TTACAGCCTTACACTATTTGTTAATAAGTAGACCGGCAAAGAAAGGCCGGTCTTGTTTGTCAGCTACTTTAGTGAAAACAGGAAGGTGCCGTCCACCAGCTGTCTTTTCAGCTTGCCCTCGGTTTCCAGGTACTTCAGGTGGGCCAAAGCTTCTCCGGCGGCAAACCATTTCTGGGCGATAGGGAATTCCTCGAAGGAATCATAAGTCATATCCCAGGTCATCTGGGAAGCTACCTGATAAGCATTCTGTTCTCCTCCCCGGACCAGAATGTCCAGTACCTCATTGGCTCTTACGGAATGATGCTTTTTAAGCTCTTCGATCCTGGCATAACCGTTGGGAATCAGGCTGCGATGAGCCGGGAGAACATTGTCTAATGCCAGCCGGCGGACTTTTTCCAAACTGGCCAGGTAATCGGTTAAAGGGTCCTCATATTCCGTATGGAGGGAGATATTTGGTGTAATATCACCGAGAATGTGGTCGCCGGAAAAAAGAATTTTTTTGTCAGGCTCATATAAACACAGGTGTCCTGCTGTGTGGCCGGGAGTGGCAATGACCGTCAGGTTGTAATCCCCGTATTGTAACCGGTCACCGTCCTCCAATAAAGTGAAATGGATGTACTCCCGGCAGCGGTATTTGAAGCCCGGATGGGCCCGAATGGCTTGATCAAAATCATCAGCCGGGAACCCGCCCAGGGGAATAAAACCCCTCATTTTATCAAAGAAACTTTCTTCCAGGTTGATCATGGGTTCATCCTGGGCGCTGCAGTAGACTTTGGAACTGCCGGTGGCCAAATGAGCAATTAGTCCTGAATGGTCTGCATGCATATGGGTAACAAAGATATCGGTTCTGGTTAGGTCCAGGGATAATTCCTGCACATGTCCCATGATTACTTCTTCACATTCAGGTCTGTTCATGCCCGTATCGATGATTAAATTGCGGTCCCTGCTTTTGATGATGTAGCAGTTCAGTTCTTTCAGAGGGTTATTGGGAATCGGAATCGTGGTCCTGAAAAGTCCCGGAAATAGCTCTTGGATCATGATGACTGCCTCCTTTAGGGTTGTTAACCGTTTGGGAGATTATATCATAATGTGCCAATAATCGCAATTTTATGTTAATTATAGTGACTTAGAAATTGGCTGTTGTTTTTCAACTTGTTGCCCAACAATTAAAGGCCGGTAATGCTTGTTTCGCTACGGCAGAGTGCCTACGCCGTTTCCGGCAGCATAGCTGCCGGCGGCTGTGGCCCAACGCCCCCTCCACAAACATTACCGGCCTTGAACAGTTAGAGGAGAACACTGTCAATTAACAGTTAAAGAAATTGCTTTGATGGTTCATTAGTTATTGCCCGCTTCTATTATTGTCCGGTTCATGTTGCCGGTACGGTAGCCTTCCAAGTCAAGGGTTACATAGGTAAACCCCTGCTCTTTCAGCCCGTTAAGGATTTTCTCCCTGTTGTTCCAGACCAAAGGGAACTGGGCCGGGTTTACTTCCAGGCGGGCAATAGCTCCATGGTGGCGCAGGCGAAACTGTTTTAAACCTAAGGCGCGCAGCAATTCTTCTCCTTTGTCTATTTGCTTCAATTTCTCCTTGGTAATCTCAGAGCCGTAAGGCAGCCTGGTCGCCAGGCAGGCGAAGGAAGGTTTGTCCCAGGTGGGTAAGCCTAATTCCTTGGACCAGGCCCGGATTTCTTCTTTGGTTAACTCCGCTTCCTTTAAAGGGCTCCTGATTCCTAACTCCCTCAAGGCAATAAGGCCGGGGCGGTAATCGCTTTCATCATCATAATTGGTGCCGTCCAAAACATAGTTAATTCCCTCTTCCCTTGCCAAGGCCAGAAACTTGTTGAATACGGTATGTTTGCAATGATAGCAGCGGTCAGGGGGGTTATGGGCTATATGCTGCACTTCTTCTTCTCTGACGGCTATTACCCGGTAACTGGCACCTATCTTCCGGGCCAATTCCTCTGCTTCTTTCCGTTCCCAGTCCGGAAAAAAAGGAGATGCGGCAATCACTGCCAGGGCCCGCCCTCCTAATTCCTCCACGGCCACTTTCAACAAAAAGGTACTGTCCACTCCCCCGGAAAAAGCAACCAGTACCCGCCCCATCCCCCGGAGGAGGGTGCGGAGCTTCTCCATTTTATCCCGGCCGGACTTGTTCATAGGTTACCTCCTTTAATGCAGGTGAAATCGTTATTGAATATTATATCATGCCGTCCAGATACAGAAAGGGGAAAGTAACAATATAATACGGTAAAAAGTGCAAAAGGGATGATACCATGAGAGACAACCATCTGCTCATACCCGGATTATGTCCGGACCAGGGCTGCCCGGAGCCGACAAAGATAGAGGGAATATTAGTAGACAAGGTCTACGACAGTTGTTTCCAAATGGAGAATTTGCCGCCAATGGAGCTGTGTATTCTGGCTGAACAGAACCGGTTTACACCGGGAACGGTTATACCCTGCAGCGCTAATGAGGCCACCATCAGCTGTACGGAAATTGAACGCCGGCCTCTCAAAAACGGGTTGGCTGAACTGGACATATTGATCAAGGTAGAGAATATAACCCTCCAAAACCCATATGATGCCAGTGAAACTCTACCCTTGAAAGTTACCCCTTTTATTAAGACCCTAACCATGCGCTGCCCGGAAGGCACGGTGGTGGATTGCTCGGAAAGCACCGTCAACCGGTGTCTTTGCACCGTGGCCGAAGTACTGCCTGATTCCTGCCAGTGCGTGGATCTGCTGAAGGTGATCTGCCGGCTGCAACTTTCCTTGGTAGTGAAGTGTATGGCAAAGGTGCCGCTGCTGATACCCAGCTATGGTACCTGTGATCCTGCCCCTTGTGTTACTCTGCCTCCCCCGTGTCCTTCTACCCCACCGGAACAGTGTTCGCAAATTGAAAAAGTTAGAATAGGTGGAGATACTTATGACATTTGAATATCAGAAATCTTGTTTCTCCTTCTACCCTGACAAATCGAAACCGGGGGCCTGTCCCCCCTGTTTTAATTTATTAGAAAACCCCAGTTTTGAAGCGGGCCTGTTCGCTTGGACCGCCAGCGACAATGTGGTTACCGGTAACGACCTTCCTTTTGAGGGGAACCAGGTAGCACTCATGGAGGCCGGCAAAGCCAGCCTGTTTCAGGATGTGCCCCTGACAGGCACCTGTGGCAAACCTCTATTTTTTTCTTTTAATGCCGTAGGGGAGAATCCGCCAAACCTAACTGTGGATATCCTTTGGCTAGACAGCCAACGTAATACCATTGGATATGGATTGAAGATGATTATTCCCCGGGATACGGTTAATGACCTTGGTAATACCAGGGTAACCTTTTTTGCTATTACCGATGTACCGCCTTTGGATGCTTCTTTTGCAAGAGTCCTATTCAGCAAAGGGGATGTACCGGCGGAAGGAACCCTCTCCATCGACCAGGTTATCCTGGCACCCATCAACGGGATTAATTTGGTGCAAAACCATAGCTTTGAAATCGGCTTGGGAGGTTGGACCGGGGTGCCTTTTCAACCGAATTTTGAGGCAACTTTACAGGGATTTGGTGATGTGGTTACCACCACGGGAGGCAGCCTGTTTCAGGATGTATCCCTCGCCGGTCAACCGGCCAATTCTTCTTTCTTATTCAGTTTCGGTGCTTTTGCGGAAGGAAATGCTCAATTAACTGCAACTATCCTGTGGCTGGATCAAGGGAACAACACAATAGGGCCTCCTGCCTTAACCATCAATATACAGGTAGAAACGCTGCCCGCCCAGGTAAATTACCTTACCTATCTGGATTAAACGTCGCCCAGTCCCCCCGGGGCAGTAACAGCCCGGATCATCTTTGATGCTCTTCTGGAGGAGGACAGTAGTTTGAGAATAGATCAAGTCCTTTTTGCCAGGGCGGGTACTCCCAATCTGGTAAATGACCCAAGTTTCGAGGAAGGAATAGGTGATTGGGGTTTTATCTTGGGCAATGCAGTTGAAGACGGCTTCGCTTACGAAGGGGAATTTGTCGGCAGTTTGGGCGGTTCCGGTGATGCGGTTTTTCAGGATGTACCCCTTGAAAAGGCAGCGGGTAAGTGTTTTTTATTCAATTATGGTTTTAAGGTGCTGGGAGCACCGGTAGGAACAACCACCGGTGCGACTGAGGCCCGGGTAATCTGGCTAAACGACCAGGGGCAGGAAATAGGCTTGGGTTTAAGCCTATTAAGTACCGGTGAAGCCAATCCGGGAGGGGTAGGAGCTGAGTGGTTGGTTTATACCGGGATTACCGAGCCGGCACCACCGGGTACGGCCTTTGCCAGGATTCAATTTACCAAACCCAGAGGTTTTGGAGAGGAATCCGTTGTTCATCTCGACAAAGTGGTCTTCGGCCGTTTGGTTTAACGATTAAGCAGAAAATGGAGTGAGTTTTTGATGACCTTTAAATACTTGCAATCCGGTTTATTTTGCTACCCTGAAAAACCGGAGGTTGGTTTCCGCTGTTTCAATTTATTAAAAAATCCCGGCTTTGAAGCGGGTCTGACCGGCTGGACCGCCAGCGATAATGTGGTTGCCGGTAACGATCTTCCTTTTGAGGGGACTCAGGTGGCTAACTTTCTTACCGGAGTAGCCTTTTTGTTCCAGGATGTATCCCTGGAGGGCCTTTGCAACAGCCCTTTGTTTTTGAGCTTTAATATGCTGGGCAATGCACAACCAGAATTTACTGTTGAAGTATTGTGGCTTGATAAAGAGCGCAACCCCATTGGTACCGGTCTCAGCATGTTTATTCCTCCTAATACAACTGAAAATACCGGTAGCAACAATTCCAGGGTTACTTTTTTTGCTACTACCGACCGCCCGCCAAAGGAAGCCGCGTATGCCAGGCTGCTGTTCAGCAAAGGGTTTTCGGAGGGAGAGTCGATTGTATTCTTAGATCAGGTTATTTTGGCCCCAGTCAAGACCGGTAACC
>JAAZDD010000256.1 GCA_012512955.1 Clostridia bacterium | reverse complement strand
GGGAACGCCTACCTGACGGGCCAGCAAAATGTGCTCCCTGGTCTGGGGCATGGGACCGTCTGCGGCGGATACCACCAGAATGGCTCCGTCCATTTGGGCTGCTCCGGTGATCATGTTCTTCACATAGTCGGCGTGACCGGGGCAGTCTACGTGGGCATAGTGCCGGTTGGCGGTTTCGTATTCCACGTGGGATGTATTGATGGTAATTCCTCTTTCTTTTTCTTCGGGAGCATTGTCAATCTGGTCGTATGCTTTTGCCTCGGCACCGCCGGTCTTGGCCAAAATGTTGGTAATAGCTGCGGTCAAGGTTGTCTTACCGTGGTCAACGTGTCCGATGGTACCAATATTGACGTGGGGTTTTGTCCTTTCAAACTTTTGTTTTGCCACTTTGGAGTTCCCTCCTTGATTATTAAATTAGTTCAAAAGACGCCCGGGTACAGCGTTTCTGCCTGTTTCTGCCTTCTCCAAAAGCACAGCCAAGCCTTCCACTCTCGGTAACGCCAGTCTAAATTTGATCATATTCTATCCCATTTTAGACAAGCTGTCAAATATAGTCAGTTTATTTTCCCGGCCCGGTTAGGCCTCTTTTTTTTGCTTGTTTTTCCAAATATAATTGCTGGTCCGCCCCCTGGATGAGAAGCCGTCTCAACGTTTCCCTGTTGGTTGCTTCATCCCGTTCCATTTCCGGCAGGGTTCCCACTCCGCCGCTTACCTGCTGGTACAAAAGAACTCCTTCATAATCAAGGGGGCTGTTGCTCATGGCCCTTTTGATTCTTTCTTTCACCTTCTCAGCCAACGCACCTGACAACCCAGGCAACACCACCATGATCTCATCTCCGCCGTAGCGGCCGACACTGTCAACTGCTCTAACATTTTCTTTAATCACAGCGGCCGAATGTTTCAAGATCAGATCCCCTGCCAGATGACCGTAGGTATCATTAATTCCTTTAAAATCATCGAGATCCAGCAACAAAATCGACAGAGGGCTCTTATTCGCAAGGGCAGATTCAATTGCTTCATCTAACCGATCCATCAAAGCCCTCCGGTTCAAGAGCCCTGTCAGTCCGTCAATCCTGGACAGGTATTCCAACTGTACAGCGTAAGACTTTTTCTTTTGCTCATCCAGCAAAGATTTCCTGGTGAACAGGCTACTGGAGGCTACCAATATAAGGGCAAAGATAAGATATCTGATCACCACACTGTTTATTTGACTCCTTTGGGCCGCCAGAAAAGGTTCGTAGGACAAACCCACCGCGATACCGCCTCGCAATTGGTTAAGCTGATAACCTTGCTCCTCGTGACACTTCAAGCAGTCCTCAGTAACAAATAACGGTTCCATATAGCGCAGCTGCTTCCCATCTTTTGCCTCCACCACCGACCACCTGCTGTTCTCTCCCCCCCTCAAAACTCTCCAACGCTACCCTTTCCCAGTCATCGGGAGCATTGGATGGGTTAAGGGGTAACAGACTGGTTAACCGGAAGCCAATTCCTGAATGTTCTTCCGTCCACTCCCCCAACAATCTGGTCATATAGGCAGGGTTGACCTTAGTCAACCGGTAACCCTCAGTAGTAGTCAAATCCCTTAAAGGATCTTTCAAGTAAAGATTGGGGGGCACCTTGTCAGCGGAAACATAAATCCCGTCGTGTTTTCCGTTCCACTCCCGGATGTTAACCACGATTGACAAATACGCTTTTGCCGTATTTACCGCCAGGGTCTGGGTTTGTCTTTTAAGGGTGGAGAGCTCATAGTAAAAGGTAACCACCAAAATAACCATCACCAACAAACTTAGAACTACCAGATAACCGGTTCTACCGAAATCCCTTTTCACAGCCGCCACCATGCTTTCACTTAAAATGGGGAACCTTTTGATTGTAGTTCTTCGGCTTTCTGCCGGAATCCTCCAGCTGACACAATTTTTCGACAAAAAGCTCCCCTGCCGGTAATCCTAAATCGAAAAAAATAAGGACAGGCTCTCACCTGTCCATGATTTTCCTTGTCTGGAGCCCACAACCGGGATTGAACCGGTGACCTCCGCCTTACCAAGGCGACGCTCTACCTACTGAGCTAT
>JAAZDD010000255.1 GCA_012512955.1 Clostridia bacterium | reverse complement strand
GGTATTGACACCGTCGAGGGGAGGCGATATTTCCGGTATCTGTTGCCCATTCACATTGAAGAACCCTGTTTGACCTGCCACAGTCACAGCAGTACCATCTCCTTTTCCCAACCTGTACCTCGCTATAATTTAGGGGAGATCGCCGGTGCCGTCAGCTTAGGTATCCCCATGACTTTACTGGAAGAAAACTTGAGAGCGGAAACCATCGCTCAGGTGACCGTTTTTGGTTCCCTGATCCTGCTCAGTGTACTGGCTATCTACTGGTTTGTTCGTCAATTGGTGGAAAGGCCTTTAACTAAATTGGCGGTGGCAGCTACAGAGATTGGCCAGGGACACCTTGACCATCCTTTGCCTTCCATTACCGTCCCGGCAGAAATTAACCTGTTAACCAAGCAATTGGAGGCTATGGCTGCCCGGCTTAAAGGATATTACGATGATTTGGAGCGACAGGTGGAGGAACGAACGGTTAAATTAAGGGAAGCCAATGCAATCTTAAAAGAGCAGCAGGAAGAATTGCAAAAAGCCAACCGCCGGCTGGCGGAGGCAAATAAGTTAAAATCTGAGTTTTTAGCCAGTGTGAGTCACGAATTGAGAACACCTCTAACATCTATTACAGCATTTGTCGAATTATTATTAGAGGGTGTTGGAGGAGATTTGACAGATTTACAGAAAGAATATTTAGAGGATGTTTTAAGAGGAAGTCAAAGGTTGCTGACTTCCATCAATGCCATTTTGGACATGGCGAAAATTGAAGCCAGGAAAATGGGGCTTTCTCCTTCCAACTTCTCTCTGGCAGCGCTGGTGGATGATGTAAAACACCGGATGGAGCCTATCGCTTTAAAGAAGGGAGTAAAGCTAATTGCCGAGAGGGATAGTACTCCGGAAAAAGTCTATGCAGATAAGGAAAAAATTGAACAGGTATTGGTAAATCTAATCAGTAACGCCGTTAAGTTTACTGATTCAGGAGGGTTGGTGCGGATCAAGGTATGGCAGGACAGTCAAAACAAACAGATGGGTGTTTGCGTGAGTGATACCGGGATTGGTATCGACCCCAGCCAGCAGGAATATATTTTTGAAGCATTTCGTCAGGTGGATGGCTCCTCGACCCGTAAGCATCAAGGCACAGGACTTGGTTTGGCAATTGCCAGGAGTTTTGTAGAACTGCATGGCGGCAAGATTTGGGTTGAAAGTGAGTTAGGCAGTGGCTCATGTTTTTACTTTACTATTCCACAAGTATTAAAAGAGTCGGAGGTGGCAGAAAATGGCTAATCGAAAAATACTGGCGGTTGATGATGAGCCTGACATTCTCAAAATCATTGACCATCGGCTTTCCAGAGAAGGATATGAGATTGTGACCGCCGAGGACGGGGAGGCTGCTATTGAAGTCTTTCGCCGGGAAAAACCGGATTTGGTTATTCTCGATTTAATGCTTCCCAAGGTGGATGGTTTTGAAGTGTGCAGGGTCTTGCGGGAGGAATCCGATGTTCCCATCATTATCCTGTCGGCCCGGGGAGATGAACTGGACCGGTTATTGGGTTTCAGGATGGGCGGTGATGATTACTTGACCAAGCCCTTCAGTCCGTCGGAATTGGCCCTTAGGGTCCAGGCCATGTTAAGGCGGACCTCCGGCCAGCGAGGTGACAGCACATCTACACCTAACGTTATTAAATGCAACGGGCTGTTCATTGACTTGAGAGGTCATCTGGTAACCCTTGACGGTAAGGAAGTACAGTTAACCCCTAAAGAGTTTAAATTGCTGTGGCTATTGGCTTCCCATCCTGATTATGTGTTTACCAGGGAACATCTCTTAGATCAAATTTGGGACAGCGATTACATTGGCGACGCGGACAATGTCACGGTCATGGTCAGCCGGCTGAGGGAAAAAATTGAAAAAGATCCTTCCAATCCCCGTTACATTAAGACGGTATGGGGAGTTGGCTATAAGTTTGGCGGGGGAGAGGTCCAGCTTAAAGAAAGCAATTAACAACGGAACTCTTCACTTTGTGTTGCCTATTTCTTAAGTGATGTAAATATAAGTGAAAAACTTAACCTGCTCTGAATAAAGATGGGCAGGTTTTGTTTAATGATCGACCTTTTGCATTAATTATGAAATAAATCTGCAATTACTTCAAGTTAATAGCCAGAAAAATGAAATTTAGGGGCCATTATTACCCAATGAATGAGAACGGTGTGAATGTTAGAATTAATTTAGAGATTATTAACACTATCACAAGGGGGCGATTTGAAGTGGAATTACATTCATGGAAACACAATTCAATCATGAAGCCCATTACGGACGATACGGAGTTGTTTTCTGTGGCTGCTCCTCCAGTAGTGAGAATACCATGCCAATGGAGGGACCGGGATTGCCGTCCGTTAGTGAAGGCAGGTCAACGGGTGCTGAGGGGAGAGCCGGTGGCGACAACGGAAGGAGTATCTGTCCATAGCCCCGTCAGCGGCAAAGTAAAGGAGATTACCGTCGCTGACAATTGTGAAGGGATACCTGCTGTCACTGTCATTGTGGAGACGGATGAGGAAGGTGGAACTGCCGCTTTGCCTGCTTACAGTGATTGGGAGAGTTTGGACAGGCAGGCCCTCTATACCCACCTGCAATCCGCCGGAATTGTGACTACGTACAAAGAAGGTGCTACCTATGTGAAAGCATTGCCTCATCCGGATACGGAAATAAGAACTGTTCTCTTGCATGGTTGTTCTCTGTCCCCTGATGTCGGGGAAGGGACCCAACTGCCGGAAATATTGCAGGAAGTGGTTTCAGGTTTAAAAATACTGCTGTCCCTCTATCCGGGGGCAGAGTTAGTTTGGCAGAGTGAAAAAGGTTCCTTATTGGAAGAAATCCTGTCCCAATTTCCCCAGGCCAGGTTATTATCAGACACGGTCACCCCTTTTGACTCTACCATGAGAGCTGCCATGCGGCAGGTATTGGGTCATTCCCTGGTGGAAGGATGTTCTCCCATGGCAGAAGGGCTCTTGCCGGTTACTTTTCAACAAGCCAGAGCCGCTAACCGGGCCGTTTTGCTGGGAGAACCCTATATGGAGCAATTGGTGCGTGTTGAAGGAAACGGAGTCCGGCACCCCGGTTACTACCAAGTACCCTTAGGCATTAATCTGGGGGAGGTACTGATAGCTGCCGGAGCCGATGAATCCCAGTTAGCTAAAGTGGTGGTCGGATGCGCCTTAAACGGTACTTCCGTATCCAGGCTGGATTTGCCTGTCGGCAAAAGCGTTTCCTCTGTTTTGACTTTCACCCATGATGAAGTGTTTCACTACCAAAACCGCCCTTGTATTCACTGTGGCCGCTGTTATCAAGTTTGCCCCCAGAAATTGCTGCCGGCAAAGATTGCCGCTTATGCAGAAAGCCGGCGCTGGGACCTGGCTGTTGAAGAAGGGGTATTACTTTGCGGTGAATGTGGTCGGTGCTCTTTTATTTGTCCTGCCCGAAAACCTTTACTTCAGTTGATGGAACTGGCGAAGCGGATGTCAGCGAAACATTAAAAGAACCTAACCGGAGGTGATTCCATGGCAGTGGCGAGAAATCGAGGAGAAGGTATTTATCAATTGACTTTAATCACTTCACCTCCTCCCCATATCCATGCCGCCATTTCCGTAGATCGGATTGTCCATTTGACTGGTGCGTCTTTATTGCCTGGAGTGATTTGGCTGATATATTTGTTCGGTTGGCAAGCTTTGAGGGTGATGGTGTTAAGTATCGGTGGAGCAGTATTAACCGAAATGGCCGTTATGAAACTGAGAGGCAAAGAAGTTACCGTTCAGGACGGGACTGCCGTCCTCACCGGGTTGATCCTGGCCTTTACCTTGGCACCGACGGTTCCTTCCTGGATCGTGGTACTGGGAGCAGTAATCGCCATTACCATTGGTAAGCAAATTTTTGGAGGAACAGGGAGCAATCCTTTCAACCCGGCTGTTGTAGGACGTGTTTTCCTGGGAGTGGCTTTTCCCGACCAGCTTAACAATTGGATTCCCCCCCATTCCGTGGGAACGGTAATCCAAAGTCCCTTGGAACTGTGGGCAGCGGGAGAAGCTTTACCCGGTTACCGGGAACTCCTGGCAGGCAGTACCGGGAGCTTTATGGGGGATTTTGCCGTGGTAGTTTTATTGCTGGGCGGTTTAATCCTGGTGCTCCGTGGTTATGTGGATTGGCGGGTGCCCCTTGGTGTATTGGGAACGGCAGTTCTCTTTATGGCCGCTGTGGGGCAAGACCCCGCATGGCATCTCCTGACCGGGGGAGTCATCCTGGGAGCTTTTTACCTGGCCGGCGATCCGGTGACCACTCCTGTCACTCCCTGGGGCAGGTTGGTCTTTGGAATTGGTGTTGGTTTGTGTTTAGGCATTATCAGGTATTACGGCCAGAATCCGGACGCGATATTTTTCGCTGTTTTATTCATGAATGGATTGGTACCGTTGCTGAACCGGCTTTTGCGGATTAGGCGGAAGGGGGCTGTGGCATGCGGGAAGCGCTAAAACTGGTGATCACCCTTGGACTGGTGGCAGCCATCTCCGGGGGGATGTTGGGTCTTTTTTACAACTATACCATGCCTATCGTTGAAGCCAGGCAGATGTCCGAAATGATCGAAAAAGGATTCAAAGGGGTACTGCCGGATGCCCATTCTTTCAGTCCGGTTACCGGTGGTCAGGGAGAACAGCCTGAAGGGGTGACTGAGATTTATGAAGGTCTTGACGAAAGAGGCGAGAGGATCGGCATTGCTTTCGAAGCTATAGGGCAGGGATTTGAAGGGCCGATCACCATGGCCATTGGAGTAAGGCCGGACACGCAAACAGTGGTAGGTGTTAAGATCTTAAGTCACACGGAAACTCCCGGCATGGGGGCAAAGATTGAAGAAGAGGACTTTACCCTCCAGTTTCAGGAGAAATCCCTGTCCGATCCCTTCGTGGTGGGAAAGGATATTGACGGCATTACTGCTGCTACTATTTCCTCCAAAGCGGTTGCCGGTACGGTAGGGGATAAAGCCAGGCAGGTGCTGAGTTACCTGGGCTATGAGGTAGCTGCACCTATTTCTCCTGAACCTACTGAAGAGGCTACTGCCGGCGAGGGTACTCCTGTAGAAGAATCCGGAGAACAAGCGGGGAAACCTGTTGAATTTAATGAAGAAGTGGCGCAAGAATTGCTGCCCGGGGCCGCTGAATTCATCGAAACGGCTCTTGACGGGATCAAATGCTTTGAAGCCATTGACGAGGACGGGCAACAGGTCGGTCTCGTCCTGGAAGCCGGTGGAGAAGGTTTTGGCGGTCCTGTGACCATGGCCGTTGCTGTGGACCCGGAAGCCGAAAAGATACTTGGCATCAAAATTTTGAGTCATAATGAAACTCCGGGTTTAGGTTCACGGATTGAAGAAGAGGAATTTCTGCGGCAGTTTGAGGGTAAGTCCCTGTCGGATTCCTTTGCAATAGGAGAGGATGTGGACGGCATTACTGCTGCTACCATATCCTCTGAGGCGGTGGCCAAAGGAGCGGCGGAGAAAGCCCGGCAGGTCATAAGACTGTACAAGTAGGTGAGGAGGGGAAACAATGCAAAAACATTTGGATGATGTTGTCCGGGGTTTATTCAGGGAGAACCCTACTTTCAGAATGTTAATCGGGATGTGTCCTCCTCTGGCGGTGACTACTTCCGCTGAAAGCGGTCTCATCATGGGGTTGGCTACCACGGCGGTGTTGATTTGTTCCAGTACCATCATTTCGCTCTTCAAGAAGCTGATTCCTCAACAGGTACGGATTCCTGCCTATATCGTCATTATCGCCACTTTCGTGACCATGATCGATCTGGTTTTGGCGGCGTTGGTTCCCGCTGTCCATAAAATACTGGGCATCTTTGTTCCCCTGATCGTGGTTAACTGTCTCATCCTGGGACGGGCGGAAGCATTTGCTTCCAGGATGCCCGTGTCCCGGGCCATCACCGACGGCCTGGGGATGGGTCTGGGATTCACCTGGGCTTTGACTTTCATCGGATGCATCAGGGAACTGCTGGGTGCAGGCACTCTTTTCGGGGCTACTGTTTTCGGTGATGGTTTTGTGGCTTGGCGGATTATGCAGCTGCCGCCGGGTGCGTTTCTCACCATGGGCCTGATTGTGTTTACCCTGAATCTGGTGGGTAATTTGAGGGCCCGTCAATTGCAAAAGGCCGCTCGTAATCAGATGAAGGTAGTCGGGAAGGAGGCTTAAGGCTGATGAAAGAAATGCTGCTTTTGCTGGTAGGTTCAGCACTGGTTAACTATTTCGTTTTAGTGCGGTTTCTGGGTATCTGTCCTTTTTTGGGGATGACCAGGCAGTTGGACACCGCTTTGGGGATGGGCCTGGCCGCTTCCCTGGTGCTGGTCTTGTCTGCCATGGCTTCCTGGCTGGTTTACACCTATATCCTGGTTCCCCTTGAACTGGAATACATGCAGATTGTGGTGTTTATCCTGATGATTGCCTGTTTGGTGCAGTTACTGGAAATGGTATTGAAAAAGGTCTTTCCCCAACTTTACAAAGCGATGGGAATTTATCTGGCATTAATCACTACCAACTGTGCTATCATGGGGATTGCTTTGTTGGTTGTGAGCAGTGGCTATACTTTTTGGCAGACTACTCTTTTTGCCGTCGGTGCCGGACTGGGTTTTACCTTAGCCTTGGCGATGATGGCGGGAATCAGGGAAGAATTGGAGTTTGCCGATGTGCCTCTTGCCGCAAAAGGCACCAGCTTGGCTCTCTTAATTGCAGGCATTATGTCCATGGGCTTTTTGGGCTTTGCAGGTTTGGTTCCCATGTAAAAAGGTTGATAGGAGACCTGGTAGAAAGGCGTCAAAGGGGGAATGACTATGTTCAACGAAATGTTGGTCTCCGCCGGTGTAATGGGCGGTTTGGGGATTATTTTTGCCGCCGGTTTGGCCTGGGCTGCCGGTAAGTTCAGCGTAGACAGTGATCCCAAAGTAGAACTCCTTGCTTCCCTGTTGCCCGGGGCCAATTGCGGCAGTTGCGGCTGCAGTGGCTGTGCCGGTTATGCAGAGGCTTTGGTAGCAGGCACTGTTTCCGTAGATGCCTGTCGTGTTGTTGATTCCCAGGCTAAGGAAGAGATTTGTTCCATTCTGGGCGTGGAGGCCTCCCAACAGGGGAAGAGACAGGTGGCCAAAATCCGCTGTCGCGGCGATTACCGGTTGGCCCGGTGGGTGGCCCGTTATGAAGGGGTACAGGACTGCCGGGCGGCTTCCATGGTGGGTTCCAGTCCGAAAGGGTGCTCGGAAGGCTGTCTGGGGTTGGGAACATGCACCACCGTTTGTCCTTTTGGAGCCATCACTCTCGGTGAGGATCATTTGCCGGTGGTTGACGAAGAAAAATGCACCGGCTGCGGTGCCTGTGCCGCCGCTTGTCCCAGGCAGGTCATTGCCATCATGGATTATGATGTACCGGTGATAGTTCGGTGCAACTCCCACGGCAAAGGGAGACCGGTCCGGGAAAACTGTCAGGTAGGGTGTCTCGGTTGCCGGGCCTGTGTGAAAGTCTGTGAGCAGCACGCTATATCCATGGTCCATAACTTGGCGGTAATCGATTTGACCAAGTGCACCGGCTGTGGAGCCTGTGCCGCCAAATGTCCCTCCGGTTGTATTGAGCTGCAAACATTGGAGGCCCGCCGGGAGGAGATCTTCCCTGCTTGAACTGGTGAGGGAAAAACAGTGGTTAAGAAACTTAGCTTAATGCTTCTTATCTTGTTCTTAATCTGCGGTTGTGCCAAAAACCCGCCGCCGATGGTGGAGATCCAGGATTTTGCTATGGACACTTACTTCAGACTTGTGGCACCATCATTAGATGGTGCCCAGGTTAACCTGATTAAGGAGGAAGTGGCCAGGCTGGATCATCTGTTCAATAGATTTTCCCCGGACAGTGATATCAGTCGTATTAATGAAAATGCCGGCCGCTGGCTGGACGTCAAACAGGATACCATTGAACTGTTGGCAGCGGCCCGGGAGTTGGCGGCTGTTACTGACGGTTATTATGATCCTACCATCGGTCCCCTGGTTGAACTGTGGCAGATTGTCTCCCCTGGGGAGGAAGACGAAAATGATTGGCGCCCGCCGGCAAGGGAGGCAGTCGATGCAACCCTGGATTTGATTAACTATCAGGGTTTGGCTTTGGATCCGGAAAGGGGAGCGGTTTGCCTTGACCGGCCGGGAATGAAACTGGACGTGGGAGGTATTGCCAAGGGCTATGCCGTGGACCGGGTGGCTCAATTGCTGCGGGATTGGCAGGTAACCGGTGCCTTAATCGACTTTGGCGGCGATTATTACGCATTAGGGCGTCACCCTGAAGGACGACCCTGGAAACTGGGTATCCGCCACCCCCGGGAACCGGAGACTCTAATTGCTTATCTCACCGTAGAGAATCAGGCGGTGACTACCTCCGGCGATTACCAGCGCTTCAGGACCTTTGCAGGGCAACGATATTCCCACTTGTTGAATCCCAAGAACGGTTACCCGGCCAGGGGTTTAACCAGTGTGACGATTGTAGCACCGACCGGTACCGCCGCCGATGCCTTGGCTACCGCTGTGTTCATCCTGGGACCGGAACGGGGAAAGGAACTGGTGGAAAGCCTGCCGGAAGTAGAAGCGGTGCTCATTGATGAGCAACCGGATATTTGGGTTAGCAGCGGTCTGAAGGTCCATGTTTTTTTGCCGCCGGAAAACCGGACTTGAGAGGGGGGACCGGGGTGGACAGACGGTCACTGACTCAGTCAGCCAGCAGGACTTCCTCAGGGAAAAGGGTACTTGCTGTTTCCCGGCTGGGGATGCTGCTGGCCTTGGCTTTGATCTTGCAATTGGTGGAGGGAATGCTGCCTCCCTTGGGGCCCCCCGGTATGAAGCTGGGGTTAGCCAACACTGTTATTCTCTTGACTTTGCAGCTTTGGGGCTGGCGGCAGGCGCTGGCGCTGGTTTTGCTTCGTCAGGTACTGGGAGGAATTTTGACGGGGAAACTTTTCTCCGTGGGCTTTTACCTTGGTTTGACGGGAGGTCTCTCGGCCATTGTTTTGATGCAGTTATGGCTCTTTGCTTTCCGTTCTGACGCAGGCTTGGTTACAACCAGTATAGCCGGCGCCATCGGACACAACTGGGGACAATGGGCCGCAGCCCGTTTTTTGGTTAATCACCAGGCCCTGATCTGGTATTTGCCTTTGTTGACGGTTGCCGCCCTTCCTTGCGGTTTGCTGGTGGCTTGCTTGTGCCGCCCCCTGGTTTATTTTTTTGCGACCAGACAAGTGTCCCTGTCCGGTAGCCTTAAAAGTGCGGTTGTGCTCCTCTTCACGGTCCTGGCAGGCATTGGCTTCCCTCTGGCGGCGGGATTTGGAGCTCAGCCGGGGGAAGCTGCAGTGGCTGAAGTGCAGGTACAAGGTCAAGTAGTGGCAACTCTGGATTTGCATCAGGAAGGGCGCCGCCAGATCCGCACCGGTGAACGGGTCTATCTCTTGGAAGTGAGGGACGGAGGGGTGAGGATTCTTCAGGCAGATTGTCCCGATCAAGTCTGTGTCAGAACCGGCTTCATCATGAGAAAAGGGCAATCAATCGTTTGCGTGCCGGGACGACTGCTCATTACAGTGGACAGCCCTTCTCCGCCGGAAGTGGATGGATACCTCCCCTGAACATGAAACTTCTCTCTTGCTGAAAGATAACCAAATTCAAAGTGAATATTGCAAACAAGTAGCATTGGTCACTATAAGCTAATTAATCTTAATAATTAAGCCGATTCCGGAAATAAAAAGGAAAGAAAACCACCATTCCCGGTTAAGAGGAATCCCCTGTGATTGTAATGGTTTCTTGCTAATATCTAAGTAAGAAAAAACTCAAAGGGGGTAGAAGACATGGACGTGGCCCTGATAATGCTGGGAATGGCAGTTTTGGACAAGATTGCACCCCGCAAGAAAGATTTGTTGGCCTGGGCTTTGGTGACATGTGGCGCAATTATTACAATGGCAATGTTGTGGTTAGTAACTTGTGGATTGATGTAACACTTTTTACAGCCAGAAAAGAGAATGTTTTCACAAAAGTGAAGTAGAGGAAGAAGGTTGATGCAATGAATAGAAGAAGATTTCTTCAAGTTGCAGGTATTACAACGGCCACATTAGCCTTGAACCCTGCGGGTAAGGCAGGAGCCCAGCCGGCCTTAGTCAGCGACCGGAAGGTTGCTGATCATCCGGAGGTAAAAGGCATGCTCATAGATATCACCAAATGCGTGGGTTGTGGAATGTGTTCCGTGGCTTGCCAGGCGCAGAACGGCTTGACGAGTACTCAAAATGAAGAACTGGATGCTGAAACCTGGACAGTGGTGAAAGCGGTTGAGGTGGAGGCAGACGGGGAGCAACAAAAGCGCTTTATCAAGAATCAATGTTTTCACTGTCTGGATCCGGCCTGTGCTTCAGCTTGCCTGGTGGGAGCTCTGGAGAAAACTCCCACGGGAGCGGTGGTTTACGATGGGGATAAATGTATGGGTTGCCGGTATTGTATGATTGCTTGCCCCTTCAACATTCCCAAGTACCAGTGGGACAGTCCTTTTCCTTTGGTCCGGAAATGTGTTTTCTGTGTTGAACGTCTGGAGGCAGGGGAAGCACCTGCCTGTGCTTCAGCTTGTCCCACCAAGGCAACCCTTTTTGGCACCAGGGAAGAACTGGTGGCAGAGGCTGTGGCCCGGATCCAGTCGGAGCCTGAGAAATATGTGCCCCATATTTACGGGTTGGAGGAAGTAGGCGGAACATCCGTCCTGTACCTGTCCGATGTTCCTTTTGCAGAATTAGGTTTTCCGACGGATCTGGGTACTCGCCCGCTGTCTGAGTATACCTGGGCAGCTTTGTCCAAACTTCCCGCCGTAGTCATCGGTGGTGCGCTGGTGCTGGGAGCTGCTTATAAGCTGAGCAAAGATCGGGGTGAAGAAGATGAAGCATAAATGGACTTTCAGAATGACACCGACCAGGGGGGTTCTCATCGGTATAGTTCTAATAGGACTTGTATCCAGTTATGTTCGCTTTTTTAAAGGTCTGGGAGCTGCCACCAATTTGACGGACCAATCTCCCTGGGGTTTGTGGATTGCTTTTGATGTGATTTGTGGTGTGGCTTTAGCCGCCGGGGCCTTTACCACGGC
>JAAZDD010000254.1 GCA_012512955.1 Clostridia bacterium | reverse complement strand
GTTCACGCGTTACTCACCCGTCCGCCACTGTCTTTTAGAGCTTGAAGCAAGCTTCTTGCTCCTAAGACCGTTCGACTTGCTTGTGTTAGGCACGCCGCCAGCGTTCGTCCTGAGCCAGGATCAAACTCTCCGTAAAAATCTCATCTGACTTAATGTCAGCTTCTTACCTTCGTTCAATCGGCTCGCTTTTACGAGACCTTAATTCAAGCTTGGCATGTGTTCCACATTCCACTGTTCAGTTTTCAAAGACCGGTTCGTGTCTTGACGACAACTTTTATTTTACCGCCTGACCATTTGTTTGTCAACCCTGTTTTTTGGCCAGTTTTTGCCGGTCACCGTGGACCAGCAGGCATAATCTTATCATGCGCCCATGGATTTGTCAATACCTTTCTCGAACAAAGCTGTTTCGACTTTTTTATGCAAGCTGTTTTCCCAAAGCTCGTGTTAATATAACATGTTTCTACAATCCGTGTCAATAACTTGGAGAGGGTCATTTAAACAATGACTGTCCAAAATAGACTTGGGGAACCGGCCCCACAATAATCGCATCGGCAATAGGTATTTTGGTATCCACAGGAACAGTGATATGGAGGAGAGGAAATACCACCCTTACTTTACTGCTGACGGTCAAATATATCCTATGCCTTGTTTGATTAATTCCCGCTGCTTCAAATGTGTCTTCCACATCTATATGTACTACTCCCATGGGGACCATCACCATTTTAATCATGGGACCCAGGTTGGCCAATAACTTGGCGCCGAAAATTTGCCCTAGAGGAATGTTGATTCGCTTTTGCTCCAGTTGCTGTAAGGAGTTTTGAATTGCCAATTCCGCCTCCGATTTAATCCGGTTTACCAACATAGTATTGATTTGCATGAAAATGACCTGATCATTAACATCCTTTTCCGCATCAATTAAATCGGAATAACTAATCGTAGTGGATACCTGCTCCAAAACGGCGCTATTGATAGCTTGGGTTGCAGTCCAGGCTGCTTGGGCTTCAGCCAAAGCGACAACAGTATTCCTAAGTGATCGTTCCAAGAGGCCCAGGCCCAGGGTTGCTATTAAAATTAATAGCATTGCCAGTATTTTCGGTGTAAACCTACGCCGCCTTAACACCCTCTGCCGCCACCTACCTTTCCATGGACTGCCAACACTATAAATACTATATGCCCCTTGGTTGCCTATTGTTACAACTGCAGTCAAAATAAAAAAGCTAACGGATATACTAACCCGTTAGCCTTTCTTGATTTGCGCAAACTTTCTGCGGCCTACCTGCACTACCATGTTATCGGCGATGAAAACTTCATAGTTGGGATCGGTAATCTTTTCTCCGTCAACCCTTACAGCTCCCTGGATGATCTGTCGCCTGCCTTCACTGGTGCTGCTTACTAATTGAGCTTCTACCAACAGTTTTGCCAGCCAAATGGTACCACCTTCCAATGCTTCTGAACCAATGGTGACCAGGGGCATGTCCGACGGCAATTCCCGTCTTTGGAACACACGTTTAAATTCCGCTTCTGCCTGGCCAGCCGCCTCTTTGCCATGATACAAACCGACAATCTCCCTGGCTAAACGCATATTCAGATCCCTGGGATGAATGGTTCCCTGTTCTAAAGAGCTTTTGATTTCTTCCAGTTCCTCTAAGGGCACTGTTGTTACCAGTTCGAAATACCTGATCATCAATTCATCAGCCAGGGACATAACCTTACCATACATTTCCTGGGCCGGCTCATCAATACCTATATAGTTACCTAGACTCTTGCTCATCTTTTGCACGCCGTCAAGCCCTTCCAAAATGGGCATGGTAATGGCGATCTGGGGTTCCTGGCCGAATTCTTTTTGCAGGGTTCTTCCCATCAATAAATTGAACTTTTGGTCAGTTCCTCCCAGCTCCACATCAGCTTTTAAAGCAACCGAATCGTATCCCTGCATCAGAGGATAGAAGAACTCGTGGAGGCCGATAGGTTGATTCTCTTGATAACGACGGCTAAAGTCGTCCCTTTCCAGAATTCTGGCTACCGTGGTTTTCGCCGCAAGCTCCACTACTTGCTGGAAGTTTAACGCCCCCAGCCACTCACTGTTGTAGGTTACCTTCGTCTTCCCAGGGTCAAGGATTTTGAAGATTTGCTTCTGATAGGTGATGGCGTTGGCTTTAACTTCTTCCTCTGTCAATTGCTTTCTGGTCTCAGACCGGCCGGTGGGATCGCCGATGCGACCGGTAAAATCACCGATGATAATAATTACTTGATGGCCTAACTCTTGAAACTGGCGCATCTTATGCAGCACCACGGTATGACCCAGGTGAATGTCCGGGGCGCTGGGATCCAGGCCCAGCTTTATTTTTAGCGGTTCTCCCGTGGTCAATGACTTTTCCAGCTTTTGTGCCAGTTCCTCTTCAGAAATGATTTCAAAGGTACCTCTTTTGATGACAGCCAACTGTCGGGCAATTTCCTTTTTTAAAGACATTTCAGACCCTCCTACCGATAGTATCTACCAAACTAAAATAAAAAAACTCTCCATCCTCAATAAGGGACGAGAGTTTAACCCGTGGTACCACCCTTTTTGCTTATGTAAGCCACTTTAAGCCCTTTAACGGAGGCCGCCGTCCCAATTGCCAAAAACATCACCGGGGAACATCCCGCTGTTAAGAATCGTCTTTTAAATGTGGAATGCTTTTGACAGGGCACTCCCAGAGGTAACTCCCTCATTAAAGGCAACCAACTTCCACCGCCCGTTGGCTCTCTATGATACCGTCGTTAATGAGGTTTGCTCTGTTCATCGCTTTTCAGGTAAATTATCGGCCCTATTATAGCATTTCATTGACTTTTGTTGCAAGTATTTAGATGCTATCTTTAGGTGACTTGTGTTATAATGAGCAATATTAGTTATCTATGAATTGGATAAGGGTATTGGTAATTAAGGAGGTTGTCGTTAATGCCTGCACAGAGAAAAAAACGAAACCGGCGCCTGAATATTAAACGTCTCCTGCTGCTGATAATTTTGTTAACATTCATCATTGTCGGCGGTATCGGGGCTGGTTTTGTTGTTGGTGTTGTCCGCAACATGCCCAATTGGCAACCTGACAACATTGAGGCTAATCTGACTACTTTTTTTTATGATAGGCACGGCCAACCAATAGCCACTCGCTACTTAGAAAACCGGATACCGGTATCTTTTGATGAAATTCCCGATACGGTCAAAAAAGCCTTTTTGGCCATCGAAGACCACCAGTTCTATAATCATAAAGGAATCAATCTTTACCGGATTATGGGTGCCTTATGGGCCAACATTCGCCATGGTTGGGGCAGCCAGGGAGGCAGCACTATTACGATTCAATTGGCCAACAAAGCATTTATTGATCACCACAAAAAGAAATTGGAGAGAAAAATACAGGAAGCTTTAATGGCTATTCAGCTGGAACGGATGTACAGCAAAGATGAGATTTTTGAAAAGTATTAAAACCTGATCTATTTCGGCAACGGGGCCAACGGAATTCAAGCTGCAGCCCGTTCCTACTTTGGCAAGGATGTGAGTGAATTGGATTTGGCTGAAAGTGCTTTTTTGGCCGGAGTCGTCCAGCGCCCGTCCACTTACAATCCTTATAAAAACCCGGATAAAGCCAAAAGCAGGCGTAACCTGGTGCTGGATCAAATGGCCAAGTACGGGTATATTACCGAAGCGGAAGCGGCTGAAGCTAAAGCCCAGGATTTCAATTTGAACACCCAACAGCAGCAACAGTCCAGCAAATATCCCTTTTTCATCGACCATGCAGTCCAGGAAGCGGAGGACATCCTGGAATCTTTGGGCATCAGCCCTATGGAACTCTATCGTTCCGGGCTTCATGTTTACACCACCATGGATACTAAAATACAGCAAGCTGTAGAAGACGTCTACAGCAACCCGGACAACTTTCCGCCGGTGAAAACTGAAGAACCTGTCCAAAGCGCCATGGTGGTCTTGGATCACCGGACCGGCGAAATTCTGGCTTTAATGGGCGGACGGGAACATGTTACCCAACGGGGATTAAATAGGGCTACGCAAATCAAACGCTCTCCCGGTTCCGTAATCAAGCCCTTGGTGGTCTATGGCCCTGCCTTGGAACAGGGATTTGGACCCGCCACTGTTCTTGATGACGTTCCGGTTTCTTACCCTAGCCCCGGCAAACCTTATGAACCCAGAAACTATGATCATCGCTGGCGGGGCCTGATTACCATGCGTGAAGCCGTCAAACACTCGGTGAATATACCGGCCGTTAAAATGATGGATATGATCGGAGTCAATACCGGCTGGGAGTTTGGCAAGAGACTGGGACTCCCGTTGACAGACAATGATCGCAATCTAAGTTTATCTCTAGGCGGGCTCTCCCATGGTTTCTCTCCCTTGGAAGTTGCTTCTGCCTACGGTGCCTTTGCCAATAAGGGAATTAGAGTGGAGCCCTATGCCATCAACAAAATCCTGGATAATCAAGGCAATATTATTTGGGAAGCTAAACCTCGCCAACATGTAGTCATGAGTGAAGAAACGGCCTATCTGATGACTGATATGTTGAAGTCAGTCGTTCAATCAGGTACCGGAACAAGAGCCAGGATGAACAGACCGGTAGCAGGAAAAACAGGTACCACCCAATTGCCGGATCTGCCGGAATTTCGGGGTAAAACAGGTAGTATGGATGCCTGGTGGGCCGGCTATACACCGGAATTAACCGGTGTCGTTTGGATGGGTTATGATAAAACTGACGCCAAGCACTATTTAAATCAGGTTTACGGCGGCCGGTATCCGGCACAAATTTGGAAAGCGGTCATGGAAGTGGCGTTAAAAGACGTACCCGTAGTTGATTTTGAGAAACCTAAAAATATTGTCTACCAGCCGGTAGATGCCAAATCAGGTTTGCGACCCAGCGAATTGACGCCGCAAATGTTTATCTTTACCGAGGTATTCCACAAAGATCATGTACCCCAGGCTATTTCCGACGTGTGGGTTGAGGCCCAGGTATGTGCCGAAAGCGGTTTTCTCCCCAGTCCCAATTGCCCCAACCTGTTGACCGGTTTGTTTTTAAAAAGGCCAATTCCTTACGATCCCAACAAGGCTAAGCCTGAAGATGCTGATTTAGAGTTACCTGGGAGTATCTGTCCCATTCACGGTTCCGGAGAAGCAATTGACTGGGAAGGTGCGGAATGGCCTGTAGACAGCTGGCCGGGAACACCGCCGGAGGAGAGAGCCTCCGGAGATGAAGAAGATCAACCTGTTTCAGATGAGCCCAGGCTTCCCGTTGAAAATAATATCCCTCAAGGACCGCCGGCACCGGAACTGGGAGGTCAAATTGCGGAGGACAACGGGAAAGTTACAGTGACTCTTATCTGGAATAAGGTTGGAGACGAAGGTAGTATTGCTTACTCTATCGAAAGGTGGTCAAAAGAAAACCCCACCCGCTACAGTATCGGCATGACTACGGAGACCTATTTTGAAGATACTAAAGTGGAACGAGGCCAGACCTATTATTACCGGGTCTTTGCCATCGACACCAACGATCTCAGTACTCCCTCCAATGAAATAACGGTAGTCATTCATTAAACGAAAGCCCGGTCCAAACCGGGCTTTACTATTTAAACTCTACCACGGTAACCCCGCTGCCACCTTCGGCAGGGTAACCAAGGCGAAAACTCTTGATATTAGGCTGGTTTTGGAGCAAATTGGTAATGGCACTTCTTAAGGCACCGGTTCCTTTACCGTGAATTAAATAAATGGTAGTCAGGTTACTGAGC
>JAAZDD010000253.1 GCA_012512955.1 Clostridia bacterium | reverse complement strand
TGGGGATGGTGCGGCAGTGGCAGGAGTTGTTTTTTGACCGCCGTTACTCCCATGTAGATTTGGTCAATCCGGATTTTGTCAAGCTGGCCGAGGCTTACGGGGCGGTAGGCCTCAGGGTGGAAAAACCGGAAGAAGTCCGTCCGGCCCTGGAAGAAGCAATTAAATCCAAGAAAACTTATGTGCTGGATTGTCTTATCGATCGGGAGGAAAATGTGTTCCCGATGGTACCGGCCGGCGGTGCTATTCACGATATGTTGGGGAGGTAATGGGCATGAAGCATACTTTGTCAGTACTGGTAGAAAACAAGCCAGGTGTCTTGTCCCGCATTGCCGGGCTTTTCGCCCGCCGCGGTTACAATATTGACAGTTTGGCCGTAGGCAGGACGGAAGACCCGGCGGTATCCAGGATGACCATTGTGGTGGAAGGCGATGAAAGAGTTGTAGAACAGGTAACTAAGCAACTGCACAAATTGGTGGATGTGATCAAGCTATGGGATATGACCAATGAGGAGTATGTGGACCGGGAGTTAATTCTGATCAAAGTTCATGCTGATCCTGCTACCCGGGCGGAAATAATGCAGATCGTGGATATTTTCCGGGCCCGGATTGTGGATATCGGCAGGAACAGCTTAATTATTGAGTGCACTGGGGACGCAGGTAAAATCAATGCCATTGAAAGTGCCTTAAGACCCTTTGGTCTCCGGGAACTGGTGCGGACCGGCAAAATCGCCCTGGCCCGGGGTCAAAAGCAGAAAGATTAACAGCTGATTCCCCAAAAGGAGGGTTTGTTTTGAGTATTACTGGTGCTGAAGCCTTGATCAAAAGCTTAGAGGCAGAAGGCGTGGAAGTAATTTTCGGTTATCCGGGAGGAGCCGTTTTATCCATATACGATGCCCTGCGGGAATCCTCAATCAAACATGTCTTGGTGAGACAGGAACAGGCAGCCGTTCATGCCGCCAGCGGTTACAGTAGGGTAACGGGGCGGCCGGGAGTATGCCTGGCTACTTCTGGGCCCGGAGCCACCAACCTGGTGACCGGGATTGCCACCGCATACATGGATTCCATCCCGGTGATTGCTATTACCGGACAGGTAGCCACCGGCATGGTGGGTACCGACGCTTTTCAGGAAGTGGATATTTTCGGGATTACCATGCCTATCACCAAGCACAACTATCTGGTGCAGAAGGCGGAAGATTTGCCCCGTATTGTCAGGGAGGCATTCCATATTGCTAAGACCGGTCGCCCGGGACCGGTACTCATTGACATTCCGAGAGACGTTTCCGGAGTTTTGCTGGAGAAATACGAACCTGTGACCCAAGTGGACTTGAGAGGGTATAAGCCTACCTACCGGGGGCATCCTTCCCAAATCCGCAATTTAGCCCAAATGATTAAAGAAGCGGAAAAACCCTTAATTTATGCCGGCGGAGGCATCTTGAGGTCCGGCGCCCATGAAGAACTGCTGGCCCTGGCGGAGCGTATTAACGCCCCTGTCACCACTACCCTCTTGGGCCTTGGGGGGTTTCCGGAAAACCATCCCCTGTCCCTGGGCATGTTGGGGATGCACGGTACTCCCTATGCTAACCTGGCCGTACAGCAATGTGATTTGTTAATCGGTTTGGGAGTGCGATTTGACGACCGGGTTACTTTGTCAGTAGAGCATTTTGCTCCCAATGCCAAAGTAGTCCATGTGGATATTGATCCGGCGGAAATAGGCAAAAACGTCCTGGTGGACCTGCCTATTGTGGGAGACGTCCGGCTGGTTTTGGAAGATTTGCTGGGACTCGTCGAAGAAAAGGAACATCCGGAATGGATTGAGGAAATCCACCGGTTGAAAAAGGAGTATCCTTTAACATACGGGGATGGCAAATCCAAACTTAGACCCCAGTATATCCTGGAAAAATTGGCTGAATTACTGAGAGGCAAAGAGGCCATTGTTACCTCGGATGTGGGTCAACATCAAATGTGGGCGGCTCAGTACGGAAAATACGTCAAGCCGAACAGTTTTTTAACTTCGGGCGGTTTAGGTACCATGGGTTATGGGGTGCCGGCGGCGGTGGGAGCCCAGGTCGGCGCACCCAAGGCAACAGTGGTGGCTGTTACCGGCGACGGCAGTTTTCAGATGCATATGGCCGAGTTGGCTACCGCTACCGAGAATAACTTGCCCATTAAGATTTTGTTGTTTAACAACAGCTACTTGGGTTTAGTGAAGCAATTACAGCATTTCTTTGTGGAAGGTCGTTATACCGGGGTGGAGTTTACCGGCAATCCGGACTTTGTCCGGTTGGTAAGTGCTTACCGGAATGCCTGTGGCTACCGGATTACCAAACCGGAAGAAGTGGAACCGGTGCTGAAAGAGGCACTCCACAACGGCAGGCTGACCTTGATTGAATGTGTAATCAGTGATCAGGAATTGGTCTATCCTGTGGTACCCAATGATAAGGGATTGGATCAGATGATCCAGTTTCCTGGGGAGGAGTAAATTGTCTATGAGTGAACGAGTTTATATTTTTGATACCACATTGCGGGATGGGGAACAGTCACCGGGAGTCAGTCTCAATATCCAGGAAAAACTGGAGATTGCCGCCCAACTGGCCCGGTTAGGGGTGGATGTGATTGAAGCCGGTTTTCCCATTACTTCCAAAGGTGATTTTAATGCCGTCAAAGCCATTGCGGAGAATATTAAAGGACCGGCCATCTGTGCCCTGGCCAGAACTGCCGAAAAGGATATTGACCGGGCCGCGGAAGCATTGGAAAAGGCGGAGAGACCCTGTATCCATACTTTCATTGCCGCCTCGGATATCCACCTGAAGTATAAGCTGAGGATGACCAGGGAAGAAGTCTTGGAGGCTATCGAGAAAGGGGTCAAGTATGCCCGCCGCTTTACCGATTATGTAGAGTATTCTCCGGAAGACGGCTCCCGGACGGACCCGGATTTTATCTGCCGGGTAGTGGAAACCGCCATCAAAGCCGGAGCCAGAGTCATCAATATTCCTGACACGGTTGGGTATGCTACTCCTGATGAATTCGGCAGTTTTATTGCCAACATCATGAACCGGGTACCCAATATTGATCAAGCAATCATCAGTGTTCATTGTCATAACGATTTGGGGCTGGCAGTGGCCAATACTCTGGCGGCCTTGAAAAACGGGGCACGTCAGGTGGAAGGGACCATTAACGGTATTGGAGAGCGAGCCGGCAACGTGGCCTTGGAAGAAGTGATTATGGCTTTGAGAACCCGGAAAGACCGGTATGGCTTCCATACCAAGATCAATACCGAGGAGATTTATCGCACCAGCCGCCTGGTCAGTACCCTGACCGGGATGAAGGTAGCGGGGAATAAACCTATTGTGGGCAAGAACGTTTTTGTGCACGAATCCGGCATCCATCAAGACGGTGTCCTGAAAGAAAGAACTACCTATGAGATTATGAACCCGGCTACCATCGGTTTAACCGTCAATAACATTGTGCTGGGTAAGCACTCTGGCCGGCATGCTTTCCGGGAAAGGTTGAAGGAATTAGGCTTCAATCTTGACGAAGAAGCCCTGAACAAAGCCTTTGAACGGTTTAAGGATTTGGCCGACCGGAAAAAGGAAATCACCGACCGGGATTTGGAAGCTCTGGTGGAAGATGAGATCAGGAGAGTGCCGGAAAAGTTCCGGCTGGAGCATATTCATATTTCCAGCGGCAACCGGGTAGTGCCTACGGCTACCGTGGGTGTCCATTTTGACGGACAATTGGTGGAAGAAGCCGCTTGCGGTGACGGCCCTGTTGATGCAGTCTTCAAAGCCATCGATAAGATTACCGGCATTGCTGTTTGCCTGAAACATTACGCTCTTAATGCGGTCACCGGAGGTAAGGATGCCATGGGTGAGGTGGTGGTCCGGCTGGCGGTCCGGGATAAGGTGTTTGTGGGCAGGGGTTTGAGCATTGATATCATTGAAGCCAGTGCCAGAGCCTATATCAATGCCCTGAATAAGGCGGTATTCGATTTCGGAGATGAGATAGTGGGCGAGACCTGGAACGGCAACGGAAACGGAAAAGGAGAGTGAAACCATGGGAATGACCATTACGGAAAAAATCCTGGCGGATCATGCCGGGAAAAAACAGGTGGAGCCGGGCGAGTTGATCAATGCCCGTCTGGATTTGGTTTTGGGTAACGACATCACTGCCCCGGTGGCCATTAAGGAATTTGAAAAACTGGGCATTGACCGGGTTTATGATCAAGATCGAGTTGTCTTGGTACCCGATCATTTTACTCCCAATAAAGATATCAAATCGGCGGAACAGGCCAAAATGGTAAGGGATTTCGCCAGGAAGCATAACTTAACCAACTACTTTGAAGTAGGCCGCATGGGCATTGAACACTGCCTCCTGCCTGAGCAAGGTTTGGTGGTGCCGGGCGATGTGATCATCGGGGCCGATTCCCACACCTGCACCTACGGTGCTTTGGGTGCCTTTGCCACGGGGGTGGGCAGTACCGACATGGCGGCCGGTATGGCTACCGGTGAGGCCTGGTTCCGGGTCCCGGAGACCATTAAGTTCGTGTACCGGGGGCAGTTGAGACCCTATGTCAGCGGAAAAGATTTAATTCTCTATACCATTGGATTAATCGGTGTTGACGGTGCCCGTTATATGGCCATGGAGTTTACCGGAGAAGCAATCAGGAATCTCTCCATGGACAACCGGTTTACCATGGCCAACATGGCCATTGAGGCGGGAGCCAAAAACGGCATTTTTGAGCCTGATGAGGTTACTTTAGCTTATATAGAGAAAAGAACCAAACGGCCTTATAAGTTATATCACAGTGATCCCGATGCGAAATACGCCCAAGTGATTGAAATAGATGTGAGCAAAATAGCGCCCCAGGTGGCATTCCCCCATTTGCCGGAAAATACCCGTCCCATCAGCCAGGCGGGTGAGGTTCCCATCGACCAGGTGGTCATCGGTTCCTGCACCAACGGCAGGATCGAAGATTTGCGGGTAGCGGCAGGGATCCTGAAGGGCAAAAAGGTCCATCCCAACGTGCGCCTGATTGTACTCCCCGGTACCCAGGAGATATACCTGCAAGCAGTGAGGGAAGGTCTGGTGGAGGCCATTGTGGAGGCGGGAGGTGCCTTCAGTACGCCCACTTGTGGTCCCTGCTTGGGAGGTCATATGGGCATTCTGGCGAAAGGGGAAAGAGCCGTATCCACTACCAACCGGAATTTTGTAGGACGGATGGGGCATCCGGAAAGTGAAGTTTACCTGGCCAGTCCGGCGGTGGCAGCAGCCAGCAGTGTGCTGGGCAGAATAGCCGGTCCAGAGGAGGTTGGATAAGATGCTTTTTGAAGGCAAAGTTTTTAAATTCGGTGATGACATTGATACGGACGCCATTATCCCGGCTCGCCATATGAATACTTCCGTGCCGGAAGAACTGGCCCAGCATTGTATGGAAGACGCCGATCCGGAGTTCGTGCATAAAATGGAGAAAGGTGACATCATCGTTGCCGGCAAAAATTTTGGTTGCGGCAGTTCCCGGGAACATGCGCCCATTGCC
>JAAZDD010000252.1 GCA_012512955.1 Clostridia bacterium | reverse complement strand
GTTTTATCCAGTACTATACCCACAGCAAAAAAATCCGGAAAGCCGTGCAGGAAACGGCGGGAGTGGTGGCCACTTACCAGGGAAAACTGATTGATCCCGTTTATCATTCCACTTCCAACGGGAATACGGAGAATGCCGGCGATGTCTGGAAACTGGAGGTTCCTTACCTCCAAAGGGTAGAATCCCCCTGGGATTTGGAATCTCCCAAATATCACAGCCAGGTTACCTACCTGCTGCCGGAACTGGCTACCCGCCTGGGACTCTCACCGGATTCCTTTGGTCCGGGGAATTCGCTTCCTTTTAAACTCCTGGAACGGACGGGAGGAGGCCGGATCAAAAGAATACAGGTAGGGGAAAAAGTGCTGACGGGAGAGGAATTCCGCCGCCTGTTAAACCTTAATTCCGCCGACGTGGCCTGGGAAAGGAGGGGGGACCAGGTAATCTTCACCACCAAAGGATATGGCCACGGGGTAGGCATGAGCCAGTACGGGGCCAACGGCATGGCCCGGGAAGGAAACAACTACCGGCAAATCCTTACCTATTATTATCCCGGTATCCAGCTTTACCGGCTCAACGAATAGCAGTACCCATAGTTATATTTTACCAAATCACCGTCAATACTAGTATTGAGGTGATTTGTTGATGTTAAAGCCCTTTACCTTTTTTCAAAATGCAAGAAAAATAGTGAATTTACGCTTTAAGCTGGGCAGCCGGGAAGAAGAAAGCAAGCTGGAGCGGGTACGACAGCACCCGGCAGTCAAGGTAATGGTCATGGGACTGGCGGTGGCAGGGCTGGTTTCCCTGGGCCAGTTTGTTTGGTTGAGCAATAACGCCACCCAGGTGAAGATCATTGCCCACCAGGAGACGGAAAACCAGGCGCCTCCAGTCCTGGTCAAGGAGCCCGTGGAACTGCCTGAAGGCAGTCCCAGTGCCCCGGCAGATGTTCCCCTGGAAATCTACCCGGTACAGGCCATGACCGGGGAGGGGGCTCCCTCTCAAGGGGACACAGCCGGTGGTGCCGGTCCCGATTGGTCTAAAAGCCAGGCTCCCGTTCGGGGCCCCATTACCGCAGGCTTCACCTTCGGTTACGCTGCCTTTTTTGATGACTACCGGCTCCACAGCGGTCTGGACTACACGGCCCCCAAAGGGTCCCCGGTAACCGCCGTCCTGGGCGGCACCGTGGAAGCCATCTACGACCACAAACTGTTCGGCCCCATGATCACCGTTTCCCACGGGGAAGGCTGGAAGAGCTATTATGCCCCGGTGGAAGAGGTGGAAGTGGTCCTGGGTCAACGGGTGGAGACGGGCCACCGGTTAGGCAGGCTGGGGTCCCCGCCGCCGGCAGAGAGGGACAAGGGCACCCATCTTCATTTTGAATTGCATCAGCACGGGGAGCCGGTGGATCCAAAACTCTATATTATCAATAAATAAATGACATGCGGAAGCAGCGAGGCCTTTCTCCTGCTTCCTTTTTTCGGCCTTAGGTCAGGGTTGTTCCTCCTGTAATTGGATGTTCTTTTTGGCACCTGAGCCTCATATAAATCAAACAAAAGCAAACGAGGGGGCTCGGGCATGCAGGATTATATCCGCCAGCGAGTGCTGGATATCAGTAAATATATTATTGAATCCTCTGCCACCGTACGGCAGACGGCCAATGTATTCGGTGTTTCCAAGTCAACGGTCCATAAAGACGTTACCGAGCGTTTACCGATGATTAATGAGCAATTAGCCAATGAAGTCCGGCGCATCTTGGATCAGAATAAAGCGGAGAGACATTTGCGGGGTGGCGAAGCCACCAGGAAAAAATACAAAGACAGCGAGGTGTCGTGAGCTTTTGGCCGGTACCGCTTAACAGCGGCTTTCTTTTATTTTACTTGCGGACAAGCAGGTAAAAAGGGCTGACTGGGTATCATGCCCCTATGCAGGAACCCTATTCCGAGCCGCAATGGTCTATCAGGGAGGATTATGTTCCAAACCGGCAGTTATTATGGTAAAATATCAGTATTGTGTGACATTTTGGCAGGAGCTGATGGAAAGTTGAAAAGAAAACTGCTGTCCGGTTTTGCCGGTATCATCCTGGTAGGTATATTGATCATCACATTCAACCATGTTTCCTTTCGCCACTATCCCATGCCTGCCGGCTACAAGAATGCCGGGACCCTCTGGGCCCAACTGGGATTACAAGTTTCCGCCGGTCCTTTTGCTGACGGCACTCCCTCCCATCCCTACGATGTGATCGTCTGGGGCAGTGATCCGGAGGGAATTGCCGCGGCAGTATCTGCCGCCCGCAACGGGCTCCACACCCTGCTCATTGATCACCGGGACCGGGTGGGAGGCCTGTTCATCCTGGGCGAATTGAACTTCATTGACATTAATTATGATGCCCGCCAGGAATTGGTTACCAGGGGCATCTTCGAGGAATTCTACCGCAAAGTAGGCGGTTTTGTCTTTGACCTGGAAACCGGGGAGAGAGTCTTCAACGAGATGCTGGACGGGGAACCTTTGATTTCCCTGCAGCTTAACCATGAATTGGTGGAACCGGTACTCTCCCCCGACAGGACGGTGGTTCAGGGAATTAAAGTCCGGGATGCTTCCGGTACCGAAAAAACAGTCTACGGCAGGATTGTGATCGATGCTTCCCAGGACGCCGACCTGGCGGAAATGGCCGGCGTTCCTTTCACCAAGGGCATGGAAGACATTGGCCTCCCGGGCAAATACCAGGCCGCTACCTTGATGTTTCGCCTGACGGGCATCAACTGGCCCGTGGTCATGTGGGAAACCAGGGTGGCCGATCGCCGGGCCACCTCCCATGCCACCTTGAAAGGAGCCTGGGGCTACGACAACTATATTAAGCATTATCAACCTGAGAACCCCTCTATCGATTTCCGGGGCTTTAACATGGCCCGTCAAAAGAACGGAGAAGTGGTAATCAACGGTTTACTCATTTACGGGGTAGACCCCTTTGATGACCGGTCCAAAAGGGAAGCCATGGAGGCCGCCCAAACAGAAGCTTACCGGTTTGTGGAGTTTGCCAGGGCTAACCTTCCCGGTTTCAGGAATGCTCAAATCTCCGGCTTTGCCCGGGAACTGTATATCAGGGAAAGCAACCATATGTCAGCCCTTTACCGGTTAACCCTGGATGATGTGCTGGAAAACAGGGACTTTCCCGACCGGATTGGCTACGGAGGTTACCCGGTGGATATCCAGGCTTTGGACCGGCACATGCCAGGGATTGCCATCGGGGCAGCCGACAAATATGCCATTCCCCTCCGCTGCCTGGTACCGCCCAATTTTCATAACCTGTTGGTGGTAGGACGTTCCGCCGGTTTTGATCCCCTGGCCCACGGCAGCGCCCGCATTGTAGGGGTAGGCATGGTGGCGGGGCAAGCGGCAGGCGTCGTGTCTGCCTATTCCTTAGCTACTCAAAAAAGTTTTCAGGAGATTCCCTTTGTGCAGGAAGACATGAACATCATCCAACACATACTGGCTTCACAAGGGGCTTTTGTAGCACCCTCCGACAGCAAACCGCCGGAAGTAGCGGAACATCCCCATTACGAAGCGATGAAAAAACTGCGGCGGCTGGGGATGGCGGCCGGCGGCTATAAAAACAGATACCAGCTGGACGAGCCCATGACCGTTCAAACTTTTTTGAACATCCTGTTTAACTCCTCGGTGCGGACTTTAAATATCCACGGCCAAAGCCAGGCTGCCGAACAATGCTATTACGTTGTCTATCCTGAGGAGGGGCATGTCACCAAAGACAATATTACGGAGGTTCTTGATTACTTCTTCAAGTTCAATCCCCATCTTCGCCATAACGATCAAGAAGCGCTGGCTTTATTCATTTCCACCCTGACTGCCGGGAAAGCCGGTGCAGCTGAACTGCCCAGGGGAGAGCTCTACGAAATCATCGCCCGTTACCTGGTTTCCCTGGAACAGGAATAAAAAATACAAAGACAACGAAGTTTCGTGACTTTGGGACAGGATTCCTCTTCTTTTTAGCGAATGAATAAAGCTGATAGCGCTAACTGCGACTTCCGGTCACCCGGCCGGCGGAAGCCGCTGACATAGAAGGTGTTAGAGAACCAGTAAAACCGGCTAGAGGAGAGGAGTTGTCGTAATTTTGGCTTGGGGTATGGATATCGGTATTGACTTGGGCACGGCCAGTGTCCTGGTCTATATCAAAGGAAAAGGAATTGTGCTCAATGAACCGTCAGTAGTGGCTATTGATAAAATGTCCAACAAAATCATTGCCGTCGGTGAGGAAGCCAGGCGGATGCTGGGACGGACCCCCGGAAACATTGTAGCCTTAAGACCCCTCCGGGAAGGAGTCATCGCCGACTACGACACCACGGAGCGGATGCTCCGGCATTTCATTGACAAGGCCTGCGGAAAAAGATTTCTCTTTAAACCCCGGGTGATGGTCTGCATTCCTTCCGGGGTCACCGGAGTGGAAGAAAGGGCCGTCCGGGAAGCAGCCCTGGCCGCCGGGGCCAGGCAGGCCTATTTAATGGAAGAACCCTTGGCGGCGGCCTTGGGAGCAGGCATGGACATCAGTGACGCCTGCGGCAGCATGATTGTAGACATCGGGGGAGGCACCACCGACGTAGCCGTTATCTCCCTGGGCGGCATCGTCATCAGCAAATCCCTCCGGGTCGGGGGGGACAAGTTCGATGAGGCCCTGGTCCGCTATATCCGCCGGGAATATAACCTGATGATCGGGGAAAGGACCGCCGAAGAACTGAAGATCACCGTGGGCACCGTGAACCCCAAAAGGAAAACCACCGACCTGGAAATGGACATCCGGGGGCGGGACCTGGTTTCCGGTTTGCCCAAAACCATCACCGTCACCGCCGAAGAAACAGCCATCGCCGTGGCGGAGCCGGTGGAGGCGGTCATCAGCGCCGTCAAGGAAGTGCTGGAAAAAACCCCTCCGGAACTGGCCGCCGATATCGTCAACAAAGGAATCGTCCTGACCGGGGGAGGAGCTTTATTGGACGGTTTGGATACCCTGTTGATGGAAGAAACCAATCTCCCCATTCACATTGCCGAAGACCCTATTTCCTGTGTAGCCGCCGGGACAGGCAAAGCCTTGACCATGCTCAATGTGCTCCAGGACAAGGGCTCCATTTCCAGAAAACTGCTTGTATAGGACCGGGACCCCCGCGGTATGCTATCACCGAGGTGATCCCGTTGCAGAAAAAAAGATTAAGGAGGCTGCCGGTAGCGGGACTGCTGTTGGCAGCTTTTTTTATATTCCCCCTCATGGCGGCCCTAGGGAACTCCCACGATGGGGGGACCCCAGGGATCCCGGGGTCTCAGGAAGCGGGGGGCCCTTGGGCAACGG
>JAAZDD010000029.1 GCA_012512955.1 Clostridia bacterium | reverse complement strand
TCAGCTACTGTGCCTATTGTTTGCAGGGTTCATAACTAGATAACTATATCAATTTTCTAAGATAGTCCCCATCTGGTCAAGGTGGGGATTATTTGACGCTTACCTGAATTTCGTTATTAATTGGTCTTATTTTTCCGTCCAACTCATTAATCTGCTGGACTAACGAAACGCCTTCTTCTCCAAGTACATATTGATGAAGGTTTCTCTTTTGTTCTGCATTAATAGTGTCACCTACATATACGTTTTCTGTTATGAACCTTGAATTGAATATTTCGATATCTGGTATTAGCTCATTCCATGCATTATTTTCAAATATAATTTGTCTATTCCCAGATATTAACTTGATTTTTTGTTCACCTGTCACTCCTAATGTTTTTCTTCCTATCAACAATTCTGGTTTTCCTTTTTTAATGGATTGAAATATCACTGATAAGGTTGTTTTACCCTGTCCGTTCTCTGCATAAATAAGATTCAATTTCTTAAATTCTTTGTTCCACGTATCTGTATCAATTCGTAAATTATCGAAAATCCCGACATTCTTTACAGCAAGGAGTTTATCAATCATTTGTTGTCGCCTCCTTCAATGTTAAGATCTTAGGTGGCAAAGCAGATTTCGACACCTAATGATAAGACTTGGAGAGTTCCCGTTTTTTCGGCTCACGATAAAGTGAATTTTCATCCACCCAACATTGCTTATATACGTTTACCGATAGCTGTAGGTCATCCATAGTGTTTAGAGGCAAATCTTCTTTAAGTTTCGGTAGAGATTTGATAATTTCTATGAGTTGGCCTTTTGTATCTCGGCTGGTATTTCGCAAATACTGAGTACGCCCTACCAAAGCCCTGGTATAACCAGCATTTGTCCGATCAATTTCGCTAAGTAACCGGTCTATTTTCTCATAATGATCAATAATAAAAGTGATCATCTTGAGAGTTTCATTACGGGCATCCGAGTCATCCCCAAAGTGACCTCGATGCAATAGTTGCTGGGCAATTTTATCAATATGTTCTCCGTCTACCAACCATTGGCGTAAAATTGATAGTATCCGGGTACGAAACTTAGGTACACTATCAAAGGTTTTTAGAGGGTGATATATTTTCTCGGAAATTAAGATTTGATAGCGGTCAAAATGCTCCTGAAGGACCTGCCTTACTTCTTCCAGTTCCTAAAGGGCAAGATAATAGCCGCGCATATTGTTAAGAAGGCTCTTCAAACTATCCACAAGACGCTCGATTAAACTATATGCAGCTATCAACGCCTCTGCCAGAAAACCCCCTCGTTCCTAATGTGCTTTGCTCAGATTAGAATAAGTCGAATATACAAGTGAATTATATTCTTAAGGCTTGTCCTCGCTGATCTCATAAAATATCTGTAGAATTCTTACAGCATAGTCAGGAATCGCAATGTAGTCCTCCATAGAATAAGCTAGCGGATCCAGTTCAATCCAACCTAGAGCCAAAGGCTTTCGTACCAGCCAATGAGCCCTCCCAGAAAGAGAGTAATCATTCGCTTCCTCCCCTTCCTCAACATCCAGATCAAACATACGGTTTTCCAATGTGGCAAAAACACATTCACCAGTTCGTCCTAAACATAAATTCCTGTTTATATAGCCTATACACGGCAAACAGGGCTTCCACATAAATCTCCTTATTGGGAGAGGCTAATAAAGAAAAAAATGGTGATTGCGGATGATCCTAAATAATTGTATGGTTAGTCATACCCTATCTATTTTATGTTGTTATACCCTTCGACACATAGCAGTCAATTCCTGTCAATTATCTGCGACATTTTACTTGTTTGCATAAAAAGGACCGTTCTATTTAACTGCGTTCAAGCTATATTACGTTAATAGAATATGGAAATACTGTAGTAAGGTGATAAAAAAATACTACACGAAAAAGCCCTGCTCTCAGTATCCAAGAACAGTATGCTGAAAACTTTTCAATCTTCCTCATTCAATTTTTAGCTTGCCAAAACAGAATTATCTCCCGCAAAACCTTTCCCGGCTTCCTGCTAAGGTCACTGAAACGGTACTGTTTGCTCTGGCCTCCGGCCACAACATCGAATAAACCATCGCCGGCGTTCCTGATTATTAATCCTTGAAACTCCATGGACATCATGGAATCTTTCTCGTCAATTTGTTCTCCGGAGAATTCTATCCCGACACATTCACCGAAACGCTTCAATTCCCGCCAAAGTCGTATTTCCGCCTCTGTTAAATGTAGTTCCGGGTAGATCACCGCCTCCTTGAAAAGTTCCCAACTGGTCCTCTGAGGACCTCGTGGCCCGTATCTGCCTGGCTTAATTGGGGTTATTCGTCTTACCCAACTCTCAACCTCAAAGCGGACAGCCAAGGCATTGGGCTTGTTCCCACTGGGAGCCTCCCTGATCTCTTTTCTCGGCAAGACGGTGTAATCTTTGATTTTGCCATAGTAAATGATACCCTGCTCAGCCTCATTCTTAAAAAGACGTTTGGACTGATATAGAGCCACATACTCCAGTTGGTTCAAATACCTTTGAACCTCTTTCAAGTAGGTGTAATACATATTATGCCTTAAACAAATGGACAGTTGATCTTTGGTTCTAAAGGGACCAATTAGTACACTCCGTTTATCATCACGGGTCAAGTATTCAGCCGTGCCTTCCTGAAGCACAGTTCGCTCAAAAGCACTGTCGGGTCCTTCCAAGATCAGTTCATCCAGCAGCTGTTCCACTAGGATCGTCTGTCCAGGCAAAAAAGGCAATGCTCCGATACCCACTTGCTGGATACTTTCATAAAACCTAGAGGGTTCTCCCTCTATCTTCCCGGCATAGGCCAACTCATTATTATGAGGAAATAAAACAAAGGCCCCGAACACATCCCGTTTCAGATCAGTCTCGGAATGAATGATGGCATCCCGATACCGGTGCATGGCATTAATAGTGTCCTCCGGCGGTCCCGCCTGATTGAATTTTTCAATATATTCTTTATCAACACAAATACGATACTTAGCATCAAAGATATACTGATATTTATGTTTCGAGCCCTTCTTTTCTAGTTGCAGCACATTATCAGGTTTTTGACTGATGGTGGGCAGATCCCTGAAAAACCGGTTATAGCTAATAGTGAAATGCTCACCGTTACGAGGATCAAAATATTTCATGGTTGATTCCTTGCCCTTTTTCAAGTCGAAAACCAGTCCCGTCCGGTCCACTGCAATCAAATCATGACTTTCTAACCGGTATTTTTTCCGCAGCAAAGAGTTTAGTTTCAAAAAGCACCAGTATTCATATAACTCAGCCATGCCCTTCAGGGAAATGGAGAAAATATCCGAAGAAATATTTAACCCTTTTAGCATCATCAGATAACAACGATAAACGTCACGATAGCCCGGAGCCATCTGAATTACCAGGGAAGAATGCTCTATTCTCTTAAGCTTACTTACTCCTTCCAAAAAGAAATTACGACTGTAACGGCACAAATAATTCCGCATCTTGTCCACTTCAGCAATTACCCGCTGATCTATTTTATACTTGCGGCATTGTTCGCCGAACCGGCGTAGTTTTAACTCCAATTGCTGCAATAGCCATTTCAAAAATCGATTCTCGTATGTATCATAGGTTAATTCTTTTTTTGCATCTGGTACCTTTCGGGGAGTGAATTCCCTTCCGTTAACGGCAAGCAAACCGTCCTTCTCCGATTCAAACAGATAGTGACGCTTAGCCAACCACTGGGCAGTTTTGTGTCCCCCACGTTTCACCTTCTCCGGGGCCACAATCCGTTTAACCGAAACGATCCGGTGATGGGGTCTGGTTTGCAAATACTCCAATGCCTGGCATAATTGTTCCCGAAGAACCCTAAAGATAGCATAAAACTCCGCCTGGGTCGGCTGATGCTCTTTTTGCAAACCGGCATAGATACCGGTCCGGGACAGGAAGCCATAAGCCAAGTTATAAACCTCTTCCG
>JAAZDD010000251.1 GCA_012512955.1 Clostridia bacterium | reverse complement strand
GGAAGGCTATAACTACGAGGATGCGATCCTCATCAGTGAAAAGCTGGTGAAGGAAGATATCTTTACTTCCATTCATATTGTGGAATATGAGTGTGATGCCCGGGATGCCAAGCTGGGTCCTGAAGAAATCACCAGGGACATTCCCAATGTTGGGGAAGAAGTTTTGAAGGATTTGGATGAACGGGGTGTCATCAGAGTCGGTGCTGAAGTACGTCCCGGCGACATTTTGGTGGGTAAAGTTACTCCTAAAGGGGAAACGGAACTGACGGCTGAGGAACGGCTGTTGCGGGCCATCTTCGGGGAAAAGGCCCGGGAAGTCAGGGATACTTCCCTGAGAGTGCCCCACGGGGAAACAGGTAAGATTGTGGATGTTAAAGTTTTCTCCAGGGAAAACGGTGACGAATTGGCCCCGGGAGTCAATGAGCTGGTACGGGTATACGTGGCCCAGAAACGGAAAATCTCCGAAGGGGATAAAATGGCCGGTCGTCACGGGAACAAAGGGGTCATTTCCCGGATCCTGCCTGAGGAAGATATGCCCTTCTTACCCGACGGTACTCCGGTGGAAATTGTCCTTAACCCCTTGGGGGTTCCCTCCCGGATGAATATCGGTCAGGTATTGGAGTCCCATATGGGCTTGGCGGCCAAAGCTTTGGGCCTTCATATCGCCACACCGGTTTTTGACGGTGCTTCGGAAAAGGATATTGAAGAAGCATTGATTAAAGCAGGTTTACCGCCTACCGGTAAAACCAAGTTGAGGGACGGCAGGACCGGTGAGTATTTTGACAATGAAGTGACGGTGGGCTACATGTATGTGCTGAAATTGGCTCACCTGGTGGATGACAAGATTCATGCCCGTTCCACCGGACCTTATTCCTTGGTTACCCAGCAGCCTTTGGGCGGTAAGGCCCAATTCGGCGGCCAGCGTTTCGGGGAAATGTAGGTCTGGGCCCTGGAGGCTTACGGTGCCGCCTATACCTTGCAGGAAATTTTGACTGTCAAGTCCGACGATGTGGTGGGTAGGGTCAAGACCTACGAAGCCATTGTTAAAGGTGATAATGTGCCGGAACCGGGAGTGCCGGAATCCTTTAAGGTCTTGATCAAAGAACTCCAAAGTCTTGGTTTGGATGTTAAGGTCTTGTCTGAAGGAGATAAGGAAATCGAGATCAGGGAAGAAGATGACGATATCGGTGAAGCCGTGGAAGAACTGGGCCTGGAGTTGGGAGAAAACCACTCAAGAACACCTGACGATGGAATAGAGGCAGAAGAATCCGAGGAAGATGATTACGAGAACTTGGAGATCGAGGAGCTGGAAGCGGACAAGGATGATCTGGATCTCTTCGATGCAGATTTTGACAGTCCGGATTTAATTGTTGATGAAGACGAACCCTTTTGTGATGAGGAGGATTAGGCTGTAGAGCGGTAAAGGCCTTATTCTAATTGAAGGGAGAGAGTTCTTGTTGCTGGATGTAAGTAATTTTGACCGCATGCGGATTGGTCTTGCTTCCCCCGAACAAATCAGAGCTTGGTCCAGTGGTGAAGTGAAAAAGCCGGAGACCATTAACTACCGAACCTTGAAACCTGAAAGAGACGGTCTTTTTTGTGAACGTATTTTCGGACCCACCCGGGACTGGGAATGTCATTGTGGCAAGTACAAGCGGGTTAAATATAAAGGTATTATTTGTGATCGCTGCGGGGTGGAAGTGACCCGTTCCAAAGTCCGGCGGGAGCGTCTCGGCCATATTGAACTGGCGGCACCGGTTTCCCATATCTGGTATTTCAAAGGGATACCCAGCCGCATGGGGCTGATCCTGGACATGTCTCCCCGGTCTTTGGAAAAAGTATTATATTTTGTTTCATATATTGTCATTGATCCCGGCCAGACCCCCTTGATGAAAAAGCAGCTGTTGACAGAAACCGAGTACCGGGAATACCGGGAACGCTACGGCAACCGGTTTGTGGCCGGGATGGGTGCCGAGGCCATCAAGGCCCTGTTGGATGAATTAGACCTGGATGAGTTAAGTGCTGAGTTGCGCAAAGAGCTGAAGGAAACCAGCGGCCAGAGGAAGATCAGGGCCATCCGCCGCTTGGAAGTGGTAGAGGCCTTCAAAACCTCCGGGAATAATCCCAGTTGGATGATTTTAGATGTAATTCCGGTTATTCCCCCTGAATTGCGTCCCATGGTCCAGCTGGATGGGGGCCGGTTTGCTACTTCTGATTTAAATGATCTGTACCGGCGGGTAATCAACCGGAATAATCGTCTGAAGCGGCTTTTGGACCTGGGTGCTCCCGATATTATTGTCCGTAACGAAAAAAGAATGCTGCAGGAAGCCGTGGACGCCTTAATTGATAACGGCCGCCGGGGCCGGCCCGTAACCGGTCCCGGGAACCGTCCCCTGAAATCTCTAAGCGACATGCTGAAAGGTAAACAAGGACGGTTCCGCCAGAACCTGTTGGGTAAGCGGGTGGACTATTCAGGCCGGTCCGTGATTGTGGTGGGACCTGACCTAAAGATGGATCAATGCGGCCTGCCCAAGGAAATGGCCTTGGAATTATTTAAGCCTTTCGTCATGAAAAGGCTGGTGGATAAGGGATTTGCCCACAATATCAAGAGCGCCAAACGGATGGTGGAACGGGTGCGGGAAGAAGTTTGGGATGTGCTGGAAGAAGTTATTAAGGAACATCCCGTCCTCTTGAACCGTGCTCCTACTTTGCACCGTTTAGGCATCCAGGCTTTTGAGCCGGTCTTGGTGGAAGGGCGGGCGCTCCAGATTCACCCCTTGGTCTGTACCGCTTACAACGCCGACTTTGACGGTGACCAAATGGCAGTCCACGTACCCCTGTCGGCGGAAGCCCAAGCGGAAGCCCGGCTGTTGATGTTGTCCATTCACAACATCCTGAATCCCAAGGACGGCCGGCCGGTGGTGACGCCCACCCAGGACATGGTCTTAGGTGTTTATTATCTCACTGCCACCAAAGACGGGGCCAAGGGAGAAGGAAAGGCTTTCAGGGATTATAACGAGGCTTATTTAGCTTATGATTCCGGTTATATTGACCTGCACGCCCGGATCAAAGTCAGGATGAACGGGGAATTGGTTGAGACCACCGTTGGCCGTTTAATCTTCCATTATGAAGTACCCATACCTGAAGAACTGGGATTTCATAACTTTGAAATCGGCAAAAAACAATTAGGAGAAATTGTGGCCAAGTGCTACAATCTGTTGGGCGAGGAGTCGACGGCAAGAGTCCTCGACGGTATTAAACGGATTGGCTTTCACTATTCCACCAAAGCGGGAATTACCATCGGAATCACCGATATTGTGGTCCCCGAGGCCAAGAAAGAGATCCTCAGCAAAACCGAGGAAGAAGTGGATCAGATTGAAAGACAGTATCGACGCGGTTTGATTACGGAAGAAGAAAGATATCAATCCATCATTCGCTTGTGGAACCAGGCTACCGAGGCAGTTACGGATCATTTGCTGGATGCCCTTGATAAATTCAATCCCGTATTGATGATGGCCCGCTCCGGGGCCCGGGGTAATATCCAGCAAATCCGCCAATTGGCAGGAATGCGGGGTCTGATGGCGGATCCCTCCGGTAAGATTATTGACTTGCCCATTAAAGCCAACTTCCGTGAAGGTCTTACCGTCCTGGAATACTTTATCTCCACCCACGGTGCCAGGAAAGGTTTGGCGGATACAGCCCTCAGGACCGCTGACTCCGGGTATCTTACCCGTCGCCTGGTAGACGTGGCCCAGGATGTGATTGTCCGGGAAGATGACTGCGGTACTGACGAAGGAATTGAAGTATCGGAGATTCTCGATGACAAGGAAGTCATTGAAGGTTTGAACGAAAGACTGGTGGGCCGGTATGCGGCGGAAGATATTGTCCATCCGGAAACGGGAGAGGTCATCGTGGCCCGGAACCAGGGGATCACCGAGGAACTGGCCAATGCCTTGAAAGAAGCCGGTATTACCTCGGCAAAGATCCGCTCTGTTTTAACCTGCAGGCCCCGTTACGGTGTCTGTTCCAAATGCTACGGCAAGAACCTGGCTACCGGCCGTTCCGTGGAAATAGGCGAATCCGTAGGGATTATCGCCGCTCAATCCATTGGCGAACCCGGTACCCAGTTGACCATGAGAACTTTCCACACCGGTGGGGTGGCCGGTGATGACATTACCCAAGGTTTGCCCCGGGTAGAGGAATTGTTTGAGGCCAGGAAACCGAAAGGGCAGGCCCTCATTGCGGAAGCCGACGGAGTTGTGGAAGTTTCCGTGAATAAGGGACGCAGGGAAATCACCATTACCACTGATGACGGCGAAAAATTCGATTATCAAGTACCCTTTGGTTCACGGTTGAAGGTCAATTCAGGAGACCGGGTGGAAGCCGGTGACGAATTGACCGAAGGCTCCGTTAACCCTCATGACTTATTGAAAGTCAAAGGTATCCGGGGAGTACAAACCTATCTTTTAAGGGAAGTACAGCGGGTTTACCGGATGCAGGGTGTAGATATTAACGACAAACATATTGAAGTGATCGTTCGTCAGATGCTCAGGAAAGTGAAAGTGGAAGATGCGGGGGACACCAGCCTGCTGCCGGGCAGTCTCATCGATGTTTTCGAATTTGAAGATGAAAACCGGCGGACAGTGGAAAAGGGCGGTGAACCGGCAAGCGCTAAACCGGTGCTTTTGGGGATCACCAAAGCTTCTCTGGCGACAGATTCCTTCCTCTCTGCCGCTTCCTTCCAGGAAACCACCAGGGTGTTGACGGAAGCTGCCATCAAAGGGAAAGTGGATCCCCTGATTGGCTTAAAAGAAAACGTCATCATCGGCAAGCTGATCCCGTCAGGTACAGGGATGAGCCGCTACAGCAATATTGAATTGCTTCCCCAGGAAGCTGATACCGCCGCCGGGGAAGAGGAACAACCGGGGGAGATGTCAGGCGATCTGCCGGTGGAGGAAACGGTAGAGTTGCAAAATGAAGCTTGACATGATAAAGGCCAAATGATATTATAAGCAAGTGTGCGATTACCAAAGGAGGGCTGTTTTGTATGCCTTTGGAGAGGTTGAAACAGGCAAAAAAGCTGACAATCGGTACAAAACAGACTATGAAAGCCGTCCAAAAGGGCCAGGCCCTGGTAGTTTTCGTGGCCAGGGATGCCGATGACCGGGTGGTGGAACCCCTCTTGAAACTATGTGAAGAGAAGCTGGTCGAAGTGATCCCGGTGGAGTCCATGGCTGAACTGGGTAAAGCAAGTGGAATCCAGGTGGGAGCGGCTTCGGTGGCTATTACTGCTGAGTAGTTGTTAAGTTCCGGCTGGCATTGTTGCAATGCCAGCCCTTGGGAATTTAATTCCAGGCAACCGGAAGGGGGTGTAACGACATGCCGACAATTCAACAACTGGTGCGCAAAGGAAGACAGGACCTGATGGAAAAGTCCGATGCTCCGGCGTTAAGGGAATGCCCCCAGAAAAGGGGTGTATGTACTAGAGTATATACCACCACACCCAAAAAGCCCAACTCCGCCTTGAGGAAAGTGGCCAGGGTTCGTCTATCAAATGGTATTGAGGTTACCGCCTATATTCCCGGTATAGGACATAACCTGCAGGAACACTCGGTAGTTCTCATTAGAGGTGGACGGGTGAAGGATTTGCCCGGTGTCCGGTATCATATTGTCCGGGGAGCATTGGATGCTGCCGGAGTGCAGAACAGAAGTCAGGCTCGTTCCAAATATGGAACCAAGAGACCCAAGAAATAGAATGATGAGGTGTAATCTGAAAACAGAGGGGGGATAATTGTGCCGCGAAAAGGAAATGTTCCCAAGCGTGAGGTTCTGCCGGATCCCATTTATAACAGCAAGGTACTGACGAAAGTGATTAACCAGCTGATGCTGGATGGGAAAAAGGGAATTGCCGAACGGATCTGCTACGGCGCTTTGGATATAGTGAGTGAAAAAACCGGCAAGCCTGCCATGGAAGTCTTCGAACAGGCCTTGAAAAACATCATGCCCGTACTGGAAGTAAAGGCCCGGCGGGTGGGAGGTGCCAACTATCAAGTGCCGGTGGAAGTTCGTGCTGACCGGAGGCAAACCCTGGCTATCCGTTGGCTGGTTAACTATTCCAGGCAAAGAGGCGGCAAAAGCATGCAGGAAAAGCTGGCTGCCGAGATTCTTGATGCATATAATGGCACCGGCGGTGCCGTGAAGAAGAAAGAAGATACTCATAAAATGGCGGAAGCCAACAAGGCTTTTGCACACTATCGCTGGTAGCTGCGGCAACTTAGGGCCGGGTTCCGGCGAAAAAATCCTGCCGGAATCAAGTTGTGGCAGAAGGAGGAATAATTGTGACGAGGCAGTTTTCGTTAGATAGGATTAGAAATATAGGTATAATGGCCCATATTGACGCGGGTAAAACAACTACATCCGAAAGGATTCTGTTTTACACCGGGAAGGTACACAGATTAGGAGAGGTTCACGACGGTGCTGCCACCATGGACTGGATGGTGCAGGAACAAGAACGCGGGATCACTATTACTTCTGCTGCTACGACCTGTTTTTGGCGGGATCATCAAATCAATCTTATTG
>JAAZDD010000250.1 GCA_012512955.1 Clostridia bacterium | reverse complement strand
GGTATTGGCCTTTTTCTCCTGGGATTCTTCCACCATATGCATGATCCGGGCAAATAAAGTATCCTCCCCTACTTTTTCCGTTTGGATTTCCAGGTAGCCTTCCGTATTGATGGTGGTGGAAAAAACCAGATCTCACACGGTTTTGGAGCGAGGGATAGACTCTCCCGTAATCGTAGCTTCGTCAATGGCCGCCTGCCCCTTAACAATCACACCGTCCACAGGCACCTTTTCCCCGGGCCGGACCACTACAACATCGCCGGTAGTTACTTCATCAATATCCGCTTCCACAATTTCTCCATCCCTGATTACATTAGCCGTGGAGGGAGCCACTTTAATCAAAGAAGCCAACGCATCCCGGGTTTTTCCCAAAGCCCTGGCTTCCAGATAAGAGCCAAATACGAACAGAAAAGTAACTGCTGCCGCTTCCCAGTATTCCCCCAAGTAAATGCCTCCGATAGCGGCAATCATCACCAGCAGGTTGATGCTGATAATACCGTATCTCAGGGAAAGCAGGGCACTTTTGCCAACGTCATAACCAAAGACAAGGGCTGCAACCAACATGGCCACATTAAATACCTGGATATACCCCATCCATTTGGCAATCCAACCAATAGCGATAATGATCACCGGAATCAGAATCTTCAGTTCCCGTCTACCCATGCTCACACCTTCTTTCTTCCGCTAAAAAAGCGAGGATGGGCCTCGCTTCTGCAAATGACAAACTACACTCTCCTAACCGGCATTAAACGTGGGCCGGCCCCGCTTTTCCTATTCGGCCTTATAACCCAGCTTCGAAACAGTCTTTTTAATCTCATCCAAAGAAATAACATCCGGATCATAACTGACATTTAATTTCCCGGTCATAAAGCTTAATTGAGCATCTTCTACACCTTTTTGCTTCCGTAATAACTCACTGATTTTGCCGGCACAATCGGGGCAAGCTAAATCATTCACTCGTAACGTAATTTTCTCCATCTTATGTATCCCCTTTCTGCTTCATTTGCCTATATATTATACCCATTGGAGTTTTAAAAAAATGATATATATCACAAACCCGGCTTTTATTTCCCGTTATTCCTGAAACTTTCTTTCAAAATACAGTTCCGGCAATATAACCGGTATCTCCTCCTCGTTATCCGTCTTCTGCCAATAAACCATAAATCTGACCCTTGCCTTTTGAGGCCGGTAGTTTCCTTGCCGCAAAGCCTGAAGTTCATTTTTGAATTTATTGGAAAACTTTAGCACCGGCATCCCCTTAATATTTAGGCAGCCGTCCTCATCAACCAGCAGTTCATCCCCGCTCTTCAGGTACCTGATTAAATGCCGGCGACGGTCAAAAAAGTCCAGATAAACATCCTTTAAAGATAATTGTTTCATTAATTGATCAGGCTGTTCATACTCTCTAAAATCCTCGACCCTTTCCAATCCCTCGGTTTTGATAGAATGCAGGTAATCCCCGTTATAATGGATCATGAGGTTGTTTTTGGCCCTAGTCATGGCCACATATAACTGTCGCATGGCCTCTGCAGTGTTAAGGTAAAACTGATCCAGCATCAAAAAAACGTTATCAAATTCCCTTCCTTTGGCCTTATGAATTGTTGAGACAAACACAGTCTCCCGGTCTCCCCTTACAAAGTCTTCCAACTTGGATTCCCTGATAAATACCTCTAAATCCGATTTGTATTTATGGGTGGGATTAGTAATATCAAAGTCCCTGATTAAATTGAGACAGAGCTCCAAATTAGGGCTGCTGCCAAACCTGCTCTTAAGACTGTTTATTGCCCCTGACCAAAGGCCATCATTAATTACATAAGTTGCAGCATCATGAAAACGGCTGACAAAAAACCTTATTTCCAACAAATTGTATAGGTTGAAGCCTTCATTGGATTGAATCAGTTTAGCCTGGACACCGTTCTTATTCAGTAAACCGGCAACCTGCATCGCTTCTTCATTGGTCTTGGTCAAAACACAGGTAGTTCCCGGTAATTGTTGGGAAAGGACATCCTCAACCAAGGGCACAATCAGATTAGAGCTGCGGTAATGAACCACCCGCAGTTTCCCTTGACTGCCCTGCACCGGAATGATGGGTGTAGTCTTCAAACGACGGGGAAGCTTTTGGACATACCTGTTGGTAAAATCAACCAGATTACTCTTACTCCTATAGTTTTCCACCAGTTCATATCTAGCCGCCCGGTATTCAGTAATCAATTGCTCCAGGTATTTGGAACTGGCACCCCTGAATTCATAAATATTCTGATCATCGTCACCGACGGCAATCACCCGCATTTCCTCATTCCGCTCCATTAAAGCCTGCACCAAAGCAAACTCATGGGCATCCATGTCCTGGGCTTCATCGATGACTAGGACAGACTTGGTAATTCTGCCTGGGTCAACTTCTCCTGATTTAATTCGG
>JAAZDD010000028.1 GCA_012512955.1 Clostridia bacterium | reverse complement strand
GGTTATTACGATGCCGACACCCTGTGCGTGGAAGCCCGCCGCCGGGGCGTAGAGATTCTGTCTCCGGATATTAATAAAAGCGGCAGGGATTTCCTGGTAGAGCAGGGGAACATCCGTATTTCCCTGGCTCAGGTGAAGGGAATGAGCTAGGAGGTTTTAGAGCGGATTTTGAAAGGGCAGCCTTACTCTTCTATCACCGATTTTCAAAAAAGGGTGAAAGCCCCTGCCCATATCCTGGAGAACCTGATTCTTAGCGGTGCCTTTGACACATTGCATCCCAACCGCCGGGAACTGCTGTGGCAGGTTCCCCTTCTGGAGAAAGGGTCTGAAGCAGGTTTTTTCCCGGAGGCAGCTGAAAAGAGAATCGTTGATTTCAGCCTGCCGGAAAAATACCGGCAAGAAAAGGAAGTGCTGGGGATCTATGTCCGGTGTCATCCCCTGACCTATTTGCGGCAAACACTTCGCCAAAAGGGCTTTTATGACAGCAACAGTATCAAAAGCCTGCCTGACGGGGCGCCGGTGAAAGCGGCTGGGCTCCTCATTCGTCCCCACCGTCCTCCCACCAGGAGCGGTAAAATTACCGTCTTTTTCTCCTTGGAAGATGAATATGGATTGATCGATGTAACGGTCTTTGAAGAAGTTTACCAGCGTTACGGGCAGGAGATTTTCGGGAGGAGAGGGGGTATGGTGGCGGTAACAGGTACCCTGCAAGCCCGGGGAGCAGGGCGAAATTTAATTGCAGAAAAGATTATGAGGATGTGATTTAGTTAACATTATTTTTAAGGAGGATAGGCTACACTAGTCTTGAAAGTAAGAGCAAAGGAGATGTGACAACATGGTAATAAGGAAAATTGTTAAAATTGATGAGGAACTCTGTAACGGTTGCGGTAACTGTGTAAGTCCCTGTGCGGAAGGTGCCATCGAGATTGTCAACGGCAAAGCCCGGCTGATTAGGGAGGAGCTTTGCGACGGGGCCGGTTTCTGTCTGGGTGTTTGTCCTACGGGAGCCTTGACGGTGGAAGAACGGCAAGCGGAGGCTTTTAATGAGCAGGCGGTGGAAGAACATCTTGCCCAACAGGAAACTCAGGAGATTACCCTGAATTGTTCCCGTTGCCGGCGGAGCGAACATGATGCAGCCCTCTTCGCCGTACGTCTCAAAGGGGACAGTGTGTGGGTCTGCGCCAAATGCCTGCCCGGCTTAATTCACGGATAAAAGGGTCTGAGGTTTTTGCCTCAGGCTTTTTTGTTAATAATATTGCAGGGATTCTTTCTTTTTTCAACGAATAGTCTTTTAATTGCAATACCAGTGAAGTAATTAGGTCGAAAAGCCTTAATGGATAGGATAAACTAAACAGTGAGGAGGGATCTAAGATGTGCGAATCCAATGCTTATCTGATTAAAGACGGGCAGGAAGAATTGCTGTTGGAAAGCGTGGACAAGTTGATCCCCGACGGGGACACGATTATTTTGGAAAACATCTTCGGTCAAAAGAAAATGGTTAAAGCCCGCATTAAAGAGATGGCTCTGGTGGATCACCGGATTGTGTTGGAACAGTTATGATCATCGACGAATACGCTACAGTAAATGAAGCAATAACCCTCCGGCGGGTAATTGAGCGTTCCCGTTTTTTGGCCCATGTCAAGGAAGTGGAGAGCGAAGAAGAGGCCCGCCAATTTATTAACGCCATTAAAGAAGAACATCGCCAGGCCACTCATAATTGTTCAGCCTATGCCATCGGGCTTCCTCCGGAACCAATTCATTTTTCCGATGATGACGGGGAACCCGGCGGCAGTGCGGGCAAACCGATTTTGGGAGCTATTTTGAAGCAAGAGTTGACTAATGTAGCAGTGGTGGTGACCCGGTATTTCGGAGGTAAGAAACTGGGTATCCGCGGCTTGATTGATGCCTACGGGGGGGTGGCGGAAGAAGCGCTGGTAGCAGCCGGGAGAAAAACAAAAATACTGGAAACCCAAATACCTCTTCGTTGCACCTATGATCAAGTCAACCGGGTCATGTACTTGGTAGAAAAATATAAAGCAAAGATCAAAGACAGTAATTATGCTGAACAGGTGGACTTGAACTTAATCGTCAGACAAAGCCTGGCCCGGCAGTTGAAGCAGGAATTGGAGCCCTATGTGGAGTTGAAGGGATAAGGGAATCTCAGTGGGAGGTGGCCAAGAGAGGAGGGGATTAGCTTGACCGAACAAATGCGGGTACAGGTAGAAGGAAAAACCATCGAGGAAGCAATCGCGGCAGCAGAAAAGGAACTGGGTCAAAAAAGAGATGCATTGGACATTGAGGTAATCCAGCAGCCCAAAAAAGGGTTCTTCGGTCTAGGTGAACAGAAGGCAATCATTTCCGCTTCCGTCAAAGCCACCCAGGTACAAGCAACAGAGGAGCAAGAGAAGGACAAGGTTCTGTCACCCGACGGGACGGTTCAGGTAAAGGAGGGACAGGTTACCGTAGTGGATCCGGCCCCGGAGGGATTGGCTCCTACCATTGCTCCCGGCAAAAATGTGAATGTTTTTGTTAACGGCGAACGGATTGAAGAACCCAAGGAAGTCAGTTCCCAGGATGAGATTATTGTCGTGGCAGAACACATAGAGCCGGGCTGGGAGCCGGAACTCCGGGTAAGCCAGGATCGTCTGGAGGCTTTCTTGAAAATCCATCGCAATAAGGGGAAAATTTATGAAGTTCAGGATTCGGCTCCCCTACGGGAATTGCTGGTCAGGGCAAGATTAGTTGAGGAACCGGAACCGGAGATCAGCTTGGAAGAACTGCAAGCCTTTCTCCGGGAGAAAAAGATCGTTTACGGTGTGATCGAGGAAAACTTGAAGCGTCTCCTGGAAAAGGAGGAGGAACGGGAACTGCTGGTTGCCCGGGGAGATCCGGGAGAACCGGCCCAAGATGCCTCCATTCTATACC
>JAAZDD010000249.1 GCA_012512955.1 Clostridia bacterium | reverse complement strand
GCTCGGTAACAACCTGGGGCACACTTCGATGGGGATTAATAAAACGATGAAAGGTTTCTTCCTTGATCCGGCCTTCTTCAAAAATCACAGCACCAATGGAAAGAAGCTCATCACCTTTCTTGGGGTGAAAGCCGGTGGTCTCGGTATCAAAGACCACAAACCGGATTTCTTCAAGGGGAATACCCCTCAATCTTTGAGGCCGGATCTGCTTCAATTTTTCATTGATCTCCGCCTGCCACCCAAGGGCGACATTCTGCTCTCCGGGCTTCAACGGTTTAATTCCCAGCCACTGGGCTAATCTTTCCACGGTGGCACCTCCTTCCCCGGTTAATCAGGCAGCCAAAACATCTTAAAGTGGTTTTCGGTAAGCTTTTGAAGTTTACCGATGGCAATCAAAGAGTCTTTTAACAAGGACCGCTCCATTTTCGTCAACTTAGACGGATTGATATAGTTATCCGCTTCTTTGCCCATCAAAACTTTTCTGAGATTTTCCCGTAAGCGGAAAAACATCATGGTTTCATATGATGCCTGGAAAAACTCGATGTCTTCCTTTTTCATAATATGTAAGGAGCCTAACTTATCGAGCCTATCCCAGGTAGAAGTTTCCGTAATCCGGTGCCGTAAGGCAAAGAGCCGTACACAATCCACCACCCGGACACAAGCGGAAGCCTTGAGGTTGATTTCCCCTTTTTTGGGTCCGTCTTTTTTGGTAATGAAACGGCCCAGGAAAGACAAGGGTTGCCGGTACTGAAGTTCATCAGCGGCCAAAAGATGGGAAGCCAAGGGTGATTTTTTGAACACATCAAAGATGTGTTCTCTCAATTGTTCCGCCAAGTAATGCCGGCCGGCCAAAGGGCGGAAGTCCAAAAAGATAGTCAAGTGACGAACATTTAAAGGATCCGGCTTTTCGATCCATGCCTTGGCGGTATGCATCCACTCCGGTAAGGAACGGCACCAGGTAGGATTGGAAGCCATCACATCGCCGTTACATCTTTTGAAACCGCACAAGACCAAGCCTTCAATGACTCTCCGGCCAAAGGCCAAAAAGTAGGCTCTTGCCTGGTCAGTGGTGATCTCTTTCGGTTCATCGAAAATAATAGCGTTATCCAGGTCAGTTCTTAGCGATTGTTCCCGGCGGCCGCCGCTGCCCATGTTGATAAAGCAATACTCGGTGGGAGGCGGGCCAAAACCTTCCTCCTCCAATTCCTTTTCCACAATGGCAATAATTTTTCTGGTCAAACGATCGTAGTACTCATTCATAATGGCGGTTATTTCTCTGACAGGGGTTTTCTCTGCCAACAGGGCTGTCAGTACATTGTTAAGAGGAGCTACTGCCGCTGCCAGTTCGGGAATGGTGGTCCGGTCTTCAATGTCCTGCAGAATACTGATGGTACCGATGCTCCGGGTTTTAATCAGGTCACTGATGGTCACGATCCCCGCCAGGCGATTATCTGCTACAATGGGCAAGTGCTTTACCCTGTGCCGGACCATGGTCAGCAATGCCTGGTAAAAGTAGGCCTCCGGGGTGAGATAAGTGTCCAATGGTTCCGCAATATCAATGGCCTTTGTATCCCGGCTGGTTCGCTTCTCAGCCAGTACCCTGGTCACCAGTAACCGCTCGGTAACCAGACCGATGGGTTTCTCCTTGTCATCCACCAAAACAAGGGAACTCAGATTGGCCGCGGACAACTTTTCTGCTATTTCCTCCACTGTATCCTCAGGACGGCAGGTGATTACGGGAGATGACATAATTTCGGCAATCCTACGGCGGAAGGTGCTTGCTTCGGCGTGAAAGGCAGACTGGGCCTGTTCCCGGCCGATTTCCTCATAGAGTGACCTCATCCGCTCCGTGATAATGCGGGTGAAAAAGTTGCCAAAGGCCGGTTTATTGTAAAGGAACCATTCAAAATCTTCCTTGGGCAAAAGCCAGCAACGCAGTTCCTCCACAACCCGCACGGAACCGGAATAATTCTGCCCCACGATCAGGCTTGTTTCGCCGAAGAAATCTCCCGCTTTCCGGTAACTGACCGCCGTTTCCGTCATATGATCTCCGGAAACAGTAACTTCCGCCAGACCTTCTTCGATGATGAACAAAACATTTTGGGACGGTTCTCCCTGACGAAAGACATAGGTATTCGGAGCATAGACGGCAAACCGGAGTTTTGCTAAAACTCTTTCCCTTTCCTCATCAGTCAATGTACTGAAAGGCATGATGGTTTTCAGAAAACTCGCACTTGGCTTTGGCATGCTCCCCCTTCTTTCTTTGTGAAAATAAAGACTAGCCCTTAGGGGCTAGTCCTGTTTTTCCGCCACTCTTTTTTGAATCCACTCTACCAGCTCACTGGTAGGCGTACCCGGTGTAAACAAAGCCTCTACCCATCCCTCAGCCAACAATTGATCCACATCATCCTGAGGAATGGTGCCCCCACCGATCAGGATCATATTCTCTGCCCCCTGCTCACGGAGCAGCTTGGCCACTTTGGGGAATAGGGTCATATGGGCTCCCGACAAAATGCTCAAGCCCACTACGTCCACGTCCTCCTGGATGGCAGCGGCCACAATACTTTCCGCTGTTTGGTGCAAACCGGTATAAATAACTTCCATACCTGCATCTCTAAGAGCCCTGGCTACGACTTTGATTCCCCGATCATGTCCGTCCAGGCCCGGTTTACCTAAGAGCACTCGGATTCGTTTTCCCTGCTGCATATTACCCCTCCTTTAGAAAACCGGCCGCTCCCGGTACTCGCCAAATACTTCTTTCATGACACCCACAATTTCTCCCAAGGTGGCATAAGCCCTGACACAATCCATGATGAGAGGAATCAGGTTAGCTGTTCCCTGAGCTCCTTCCTTCAAGGCCTTTAGTGTTACTGCAACCTGTTCGTTGTCCCTGGTCTCCTTGAGCCTGGTCAGGTTCTTGATCTGCTCAATTTCAATTTGTGGGTCTATTTTGAGTATTTCGATATCAAGGCTCTCATTTTCCTCCACAAAATCGTTAACTCCCACAATAATTCTTTCCCCTGATTCGATGGCCTGTTGGTAACGGTAGGCGGCATCAGCCAACTCTTGCTGGAAGTATCCCTGCTCAATAGCCGCCAGCACACCGCCTCTTTTCTCAATCTCCCGGAAATAAGCCTCTGCTTCCGCTTCCATCTGATTGGTCAATGCTTCCACGAAGTAGGAACCGGCCAGGGGATCAATGGTATTCACCACGCCGCTTTCATAAGCGATAATCTGCTGGGTTCGCAAAGCAATTTTCACCGCTTTCTCCGTGGGCAGGGCCAATACCTCGTCCATGGAGTTGGTGTGCAAGGACTGTGTGCCTCCTAATACTGCCGCCAAGGCTTCCAGGGCGGTCCGCACAATGTTGTTTTCCGGCTGTTGGGCCGTCAGAGAACAACCTGCCGTTTGAGTATGGAACCGCATTTTCCAAGAACGGGGATCCTTAGCCCGGTATTTTTCTTTCATATACCTGGCCCAAATCCGGCGAGCTGCCCGGTACTTGGCGATTTCTTCAAAGAAATCCATGTGGGAATTGAAGAAGAAAGACAAGCGAGGGGCAAATTCATCCACATCCAAGCCCGCTTCAATGCCCGCTTCAACATAGGCAAAACCGTCTGCCAAAGTAAAGGCCAACTCCTGGACCGCCGTGGAACCGGCCTCCCGGATATGATACCCGCTAATACTAACAGTATTCCACTGGGGTACTTCTTTAGAAGCAAAAGCGAAAATATCCGTAATCAAACGCATATGGGGTTTCGGCGGGAAAATCCAGGCCTTTTGGGCAATATATTCCTTTAATATATCATTCTGGATGGTTCCCCTTAAATCCTTCAAGGAAACCCCCTGTTTTTCGGCAGCCACTAAATACATGGCCCAAATGACGGCTGCCGGACCGTTAATGGTCATGGATGTGCTGACCTGATCCAAAGGAATCCCTTCAAAGAGCCTTTCCATATCAGCCAAACTGTCAATGGCTACCCCGCAGCGGCCTACTTCGCCTTCGCTGAAAGAATGGTCGGAATCATAACCCATCAGGGTTGGCATATCAAAAGCTACGCTCAACCCCGTCTGGCCGTTGGCCAGCAGGAAACGATACCGCTCATTAGTCTCCTTGGCGGTGGCAAACCCGGCAAACTGCCTCATGGTCCAGAGACGACCGCGATACATATTTTTTTGCACGCCCCGGGTGAAAGGATATTCTCCCGGCAGCCCCAAATCCTGCTCCGGATCGATCTGGGCATCTTCCGGCCCATATAATTCTTTGATGGGTACCCCGGAGACGGTAACAAATTTCCTGTTTTCCCTAAGAGGTTTTTGAGTCGTACAAACACTGCCGCCTGTAACACCAGCCGGCCGGCAGCCACAGGTATCAACCGGTTTTTTGGTCATAGGAACACCTCCGTCTGTTGTCTTAAAGTTAAATCCGGTTATTTCAAAAGGTTCGCCGCGATTACGATCCGCTGCACTTCGCTGGTACCTTCGTAAATCTCGGTAATCTTGGCATCCCGCATCATCCGCTCCACTGGGTATTCCCTGGTGTAGCCGTAGCCACCGAAAACCTGCACCGCTTTAGTGGTCACTTCCATGGCTGTTTCGGAAGCCAGCAGTTTAGCCATCGCCGCCGCCTGGCTGTAGGGAAGCCCTTTTTCCTCCAGGTAAGCAGCCCGGTAAGTTAACATCCTGGCCGCTTCTACTTTAGTAGCCATGTCTGCCAACATAAATTGGATGGCCTGGAATTTAGCCAGGGGCTGATCAAACTGTTCTCTTTCTTTACTGTACTTGATCGCCGCCTCCAGGGCACCCTGGGCAATACCTACTGCCTGAGCGGCAATCCCGATCCGGCCCCCGTCCAGGGTAGACAAGGCGATTTTAAACCCCTGTCCTTCCTGGCCCAGCAAATTTTCTTTGGGAATGCGGCAATTTTCGAAGACCAGTTCCATGGTCGCAGAGCCGCGAATACCCATTTTTTTCTCCGCTTTGCCGAAGCTGAAGCCGGGAGTGCCTTTCTCCACAATAAAAGCACTAATGCCCCGGTGTCCTTTTGACTTGTCAGTCATGGCGAAGACTACATAAATTTCCGCTTCGCCGGCATTGGTGATAAAAATTTTGGTGCCGTTCAACACATAGCTGTCCCCGTCAAGGACGGCAGTGGTCTTGGTGTTGCTGGCATCAGAGCCTGCCAAAGGCTCGGTAAGACCGAAGGCGCCCAGCTTCTTGCCTTCTGCCAAAGGCACCAGGTATTTTTGCTTCTGTTCCTCGGTCCCATAATAATAGATGGGCCAACTGGCCAGAGACACATGAGCCGATAAGGTAACTCCTGTCGAGGCACAAACCCGGGATAATTCTTCCACGGCAATGGCATAACTAACCACTCCCGCGTCCCCTCCCCCGTATTCAGCGGGAAAAGGAATTCCGGTCAGCCCCAGTTCTCCCATTTTGTCAAAAATATGCCGATCAAATCTTTCTTCCTCGTCCCTGGATGCTGCTCCCGGAGCCACTTCCTCCTCAGCAAAATCCCTGACCATTTTTTTCAGCATTTCCTGTTCTTCAGTGAGTAAGAAATCCATGTTTGCTGCCTCCTATTTGGATAAAATTCTTAGCGCATTAATTCCTTGGCAATAACGATTCGCTGCACCTGATTGGTGCCTTCGTAGATTTGGGTCACTTTGGCATCACGCATGAACCTTTCCACCGGGTACTCCGCCATATACCCGTAGCCACCGAAAATTTGTACTGCATCGGTGGTCACCTTCATGGCTGTATCACTGGCGAATAATTTAGCCATGGAAGCTTCTTTGGAATGGGGCAGTCCTTGATCTTTCAAGAAGGCCGCCTGGTAGACCAACAGGCGCGCCGCCTCCACCTGGGTGGCCATATCAGCCAACATGAACTGGATGCCCTGGAAAGCGGCAATAGGCTGGCCAAACTGCTCCCGCTCCCTGGCATAATTCTGGGCGGCTTCCAGAGCAGCCCGGGCAATACCCAAAGCCTGGGCACCGATGCCGATCCGTCCCCCGTCCAAAAGGGACATGGCAATCTTGAACCCTTCACCCTCCTGACCTAACAAGTTTTCCTCCGGTACCCTGGCATCCTCAAAAAACAGTTGGCAAGTGGAAGAGGAATGAAGCCCCATCTTCTTCTCCGGTGGTCCGATCCTCAGCCCGGGGGTATCCTTCTCTACCAGGAAGGCGGAAATGCCCCGGGGACCCTTGCCGGGATCTGTAACGGCCATGGTTAAATAAACATCGGCCTCCCCGGCGCTGGTAATGAATACCTTGGAACCGTTGAGAATGTATTCATTACCTACCTTTTTGGCACCGGTTTTAATACTGGCTGCATCGGAACCGGCATCCGGCTCAGTGAGGGCAAAAGCACCCAGTTTCTTTCCAGCGGCCAGGTCAAACAAGAAGCGTTCCTTTTGCTCCTGGTTGCCAAAATTCAACAGGGGGTAGCAGCCCAAGGAAGTATGAACCGCCAGGATCACCCCGAGGGAAGCCCAAACCCTGGAGATTTCTTCAATGGTAATAATATAAGAAATATAATCGGATCCGGCACCGCCCCATTCAGTGGGAATGGGAATGCCCATTAAATCCAATTCCGCCAGTTTTTCCAGGAATCTCCGGGGAAACTCACCCTTGCTTTCCATTTCCGCCACATGGGGGGCGATTTCCTTTTCGGCAAATTCCCGCACTGTTTTCTGCATCAGCAGCTGTTCCTCGTTGAATCTGAAATCCATGAGTCGACCCCTTCCCTAAGGATTAGCTATAATCGTAGAATCCCTTGCCGGTTTTTCTTCCTAACCATCCGGCATGAACATATTTCCTCAACAAGGGACAAGGACGATATTTGCTGTCACCCAGTCCTTCATGAAGGACTTCCATAATAGCCAGGCAGGTATCCAGACCGATAAGATCCGCCAATGCCAGGGGCCCCATGGGATGATTGGCGCCCAGCTTCATCACTTCATCCACTGCTTCCGGAGTGGCTACCCCTTCATAGACTGCATAAACAGCTTCGTTAATCATGGGCATTAAGATACGGTTAGCGACAAAACCGGGATAATCATTAACCGTAACCGGGGTCTTATCCAACTTCAGGGTCAATTCCTCAATGGCTTTGGTTACTTCCGGAGCAGTAGCCAGTCCTGCAATAATTTCTACCAGTTTCATCACCGGTACCGGGTTCATGAAGTGCATTCCTACCACTTTTTCCGGCCGCTTGGTATAGGAAGCCAACTGGGTGATAGGCAGGGATGAAGTGTTGGTGGCCAGGATGGTCTCCGGCGGGCAAAGAGCATCAAGTTTAGCCAGCAGTTCCGCCTTGATCTCCAGGTTTTCAACGATTGCCTCCACCACCAGATCCACTTGACTGCATTTTTCCAGACCGGTTTCTCCCTGAATCCGGCCTAAGATAGCCTCTTTATCTTCTGCCGTGAGTCGTCCCTTATCTACACTTCTTTGCAGGTTCCTTTCAATGCCTTTCAGTCCCCGGGCAATAAACTCATCACTGATATCATTCAAATATACGGACAAGCCGGCTTGGGCCATAACTTGAGCAATTCCGCTGCCCATCTGCCCGGCACCGACAACTAATACCTTTTCGATTTTCATCTTTCAACCCTCCAGCTTTAATCAAATACTTCCACCAAGACCGCGTCTCCCTGAGCCCCGCCGCCGCAAATACCGGCCATGCCTAAACCACCGCCCCGGCGCTTTAACTCAAAAATCAGGGTCATAAGAATCCTGGCACCGCTGGCACCGATGGGATGGCCAAAGGCGATGGCACCGCCGTTGACATTGACTTTGGCAGGATCCAAATTGGCAATCCGGCTGCTGGTCAGGGCTACCGCTGCAAAGGCTTCATTAACTTCAAACAGATCAATGTCATTCACGGTCATTCCTTTTTCCTTCAACAGCTTATTAAAGGCCAAACCCGGCACAGTGGCAATATAGGCAGGCTCTGCGGCTACCTGAGCCTGGCCGAGTATCCTGGCCAGGGGCTTAATGCCAAGGCTTTTGGCCTTATCTTCATTCATCAACACCAAAGCCCCGGCACCGTCATTTACGCCGGGAGCGTTACCGGCAGTAACGGTTCCATCCGGATCAAAGACTGGCTTGAGCCTGGCCAAGGCCTCTAAAGTAGTGTCCGGACGGGGGGCCTCATCCTGGGTAATCTCCACCTGTTTCCCCTTACCCGCCGGCACCGTCACCGGGACAATTTCCTCGGCAAGTCTCCCAGCCCGCTGGGCGGCAACCGCCAATTGTTGACTGCGGAGGGCCCACTGATCCTGTTCTTCCCTGGAAATGCCGTATTCTTTGGCCACCCTGCTGCCCAGGACCGCCATATGGACTCCATGGAAAGCACAAGTTAACCCGTCTTAGACCATTAAATCAACCAGTTTCCCGTCTCCCATGCGCTGGCCCCACCGTGCTTCAGTCAAGGCGTAGGGAGCGTTACTCATGCTTTCCATCCCTCCGGCTACCACCACTTGGGCCGCTCCGGCACGAATCATGTAATCGCCCATTTCCACACACCTGAGGGAGGAGATACAGACCTTATTGATGGTATCCGAGGGAACACTTTCGGGAATGCCGGCTCCCAGGGACACTTGCCGGGAAGGAATCTGCCCGGCTCCTGCCTGGAGAACCATCCCCATCAGTACATAATCCACTTCAGCACCGTCTAAACCGGCCCTGTTTAAGGCTTCCCGGGTAGCGACTGACCCTAATTCCACCGCCTTTAATCCTTTCAGACAGCCACCGAAACGCCCAAAAGGAGTCCGGGCGGCACTGACAATCACTGTATTACCCATTAACTCACCTCTTTCCCAAAGACATTTTCAGTATGTTTAGAAAATGCAAAATTCATGCCACCTGAAAGAGGCAACGAAATCTTCAAATTATCTTGCAAGGTAGACAAAAGTACTTTTTTATGTCTACAATAGTAGACGCTTAGTGTAGCTTTTTTAGACATTTCGCAACTTAGCAATCAATTTAGCCATGTTTTGTCCTAATATGCGACAGGCAGCGATGGCTAAATTATCTTCCAGGACACTGCGGTAATATTTTATTTTGCCCTCGTCAATGCCCCGGTACATGGTGCCGATGACACCCATGGTGGTTAATAGACGATCTTCCCCTGACAAAGGTTCAAAACCGTCCGCCATAATGAACCCTTGGCCCACCATAAACCTTTCCAAGATCTCCAGGGTATACTCCTGTCCCCCGTGTCGAAGTCCCCCGTGGGTCAAGACTCCCCCCACTTTTCCCTTCAAGACGGGGCGAACCATATGGAAGCAACGGGTCCGGTCCATAAAGTTCTTCATGATTCCACTGACATAGCCAAAATAACAGGGAGAACCTAAAATAACTCCGTCGGCTGCCAATAATTTTTCATGTAATAGCTGATTGTCATCATCGGTAATGGCACAGGAGGTATTGCGTAAGCAGGAATTACAGCCGGTGCAAAACTTCAAATGATAATCGGATAACTCCACTAACTCAGTAACTGCGCCCAGCTCAGCTGCCGCATCCAAGGCAGTTTGAAGCATAATTGCCGTATTCTTCCCTTTCCTGGGACTTCCGTTGATAGCAATGATCTTCATTTTTCTCCACTCCCGGTTTTTGTTACCTATTCTAGATTGTGCCATATAGATCCTGCCAAGCCCTTAAGGTAACCACAAATACAACAAACAGCCGGTAAAAACAATGGTCACCAGCAAAACACCGGTGGCCAGCCCAAAGGAATGTCCTTCCGCAGCTTTGATGGCCTGCACCAGCGCCACCCACAACCAAACCAAAAAGGGCAGGACCGCCAAGTAGGCTACTCCACCTTTTCCGGACAACCACAGGTAATTGAGGAGCGGTACCGCAAAGACCAACGGTGCCATGGCTATCCCCAAATTTCCGTATAATAAGCCAAAATGACCCGGTCCCTTAAATCCTTTGGAAATGGCCCAAGTTACCAGCACTAAACTAATGTGAACCAGATAAGCGATAAAAAGGCCGCTGATGATAATGGCCAAAGCCCCTGTGATTTCACTGGCTTTGCTGCTCATCATTGCAAGGAGGTCACGAAATAAGACGATGTTGGTCAAACCATAAGCCAAACCTACCGTCCCGACTACCAGAACACCTCCGGTAAAACTTTTATTAATGTCTTTCAGTTGCTGGTAACCTACTTCGTTTAGCCGCCACGCCCGGAGAAGATTGACCACAAGACTCAATTCTCCACCTCCAATCCAATTAAAACAGGAAACAAGTAACAATAGGTGGTAGGGGAAGGCTTTCTGGTTCCTCAGAAGCCCCCCGTACCACCCGGCATTTGTTTTAATAAATGAGTTTTTCCTTTACCAAGGCATCAAGCCCCAGATAAAGACACATAATGAAGCTAATGCAGCTAAAGCTACCCCGGTATTGCCGTTATAACGGTATTCCTGGTAGTCACCCCAGCCGTGGATCCGGTCCACCAGCTTCTTGTCTTCTTCCGTAGGCTTAAAGCGCTCCAGCCCCGGAATGCTGTTGAAAATCCAGGACAAGACGATGAACAAGAAGAAAGCCAAAGGTACCGTCACCATACCGCCGGCCATACCCAATGAGGCGGTCACACCGGAACCGACCACGATATGGGGCATGACGTGGGGAGAAATGACAATGTAGGTTATCCCCGCAATAATTGAAGAAACAATTCCTGCCAAACGGTTAGCCTGTTTCCACCAAACTCCCAGGAGCATGGTAGGAGTGATGGTAGAAGCACAGAGACCGAATGCCCACAGAATACTGGTGACCAGGAATTTGGGGGGATTAAAGGCCAGAACCAAAGCGACCAGACCACCCACACCCAAAGCAACATAACCGATTCTCATCCTGGATTTTTCATTCAGGTTAGGAGCAAATACACCGAGAATGTCCTGGGAAACCAGAGCACCAATGGCCAGGAGGTTCCCGCTGACAGTGGACAAACCGGCAGCCAATGCTCCACCCATCACCAGGGCAGCTACCCAAGCAGGGTTATAAATAACATTCAGAATAAGCACGATTTTGTCCGGTTCGGTAATTTGGGTCCCGGTGGTGGCTACATAGTAGTTACCTGCAAAACCCACCGTATAGGTTCCGCAGAACAGCAGGCCCAGGAAAATGGCAAACCAGACCACGGCAGCACGGGCACTCTTCAGGCTGGAGGCAGTGAACACCCGCATGGCCAAGTGAGGCAAACCAATAGGACCTAAAGTGAAAGCAGGAATAAGGGCAAAATACCACTTAAAGGGATGCTGCATATCAAAGAAAGTAGGAAGCACTTCCTTCATAGCCGGCACCATGTCCCCATAAGCCAGGGGCGGGAACCACCAGCCGCTGCTGCCCATGGCTTTCATGATGGCCGCCATAGGTACAACCATGGTGAGGATCATTACGACCATTTGGAAAGCGGCATTATAGGATGCTCCTAACATCCCACCCAAGGTAATAAACCCGATGGTGGCCAGGCCGCCGATAATGAGGCCCATATTATAAGAAAGGCCAAATAACATTTCAAAGACCTGGGCGATACCGATCATCTGCCCCAAAGCATACATGATCATGATCAGAACCATCCAGGAAGCCGCAATCACTGTGGCTTCTTTGCCGAACCGGGCCCGGATAAAGGTGGCCGGAGTGTAAGCCTGCATCCGGCGCAAACTGGTTCCATACAGCAGTGTCAGCAAGGGGATGGAAATACCCCATTGAATCCACAGGTAGACAAAAGGCACTTGTAACTGGAGAATCAAAGCGCTGACGCCCAAAAAGGTAGCCAAGCTGGCCCAGGTCGCTCCCATACCCAGCCCGTTCACCACAGGACCGATGGTATAGCCTGCCGCATAGAGGTCAGCCACGTTTGCCGTTTTCCGGCTGGAGGTCCAACCAATGTAGTAGAAAATAGCAAACATGATAACAGTTACTACTAAACCAAGTATTGGACTCGATAATTGCCAGGTAGCCATAGCTAGTTCCCTCCCTCAACAGTTTTGCCTGCCTGAACAACCCTTTGGGATGAAGTGGATTTAATTGATGAAGCAAGTTCCCTGTTTAATTCTTCCTGTTCATCATCAAAGCGGTTGCAGTAGACCATCATGATATAGGAAACAATGGATAAACCAAACCAGCCTGTTAAGAGAGGAATAATGTAGTGCAAGGGAAATCCCCACAAACTGCCGCCTTGCCAACTGGGGAAAAGGACAAACAAGGTGGCTGTATGACCCATCAACATGATTAAAATCACGAAGATAATCGTGAGCCTTTGCTCTTTTTTATAGAGCTGCATCTTCCGGTCGTCCACTCACATTCAACTCCTTATTAGACATTTCTAAAGATTCTGAAGATACCACGGGAAGGGATGACGGTACACCGCATCCCTCTATTCAACTCATCCGTTAACTGCTCTGGGTTTTTTGTTTTCTTTGTCTCTCCAATTCTCTCAGTTCAACTCTCCTGATCTTACCGCTGACGGTTTTCGGTAAGCTTTCCACAAACTCAATTTCCCTGGGATACTTATAGGGAGCAGTATTGCTCTTAACGAAATCCTGCAATTCCTTCACCAGTCCGTCTGAAGGACTGTAGCCGGGAGCCAATACTACAAAGGCTTTGACAATTTCGCCCCTGAGCTCATCGGGACTGGCGACTACTGCTGATTCGGCTACTGCCGGGTGCTCAATCAAGGCTCTCTCCACTTCGAAGGGCCCAATCCGGTACCGGAACTGATAATCACG
>JAAZDD010000248.1 GCA_012512955.1 Clostridia bacterium | reverse complement strand
GTACTAGGGGGTGTGCCCCTGGGAGAGTAGGTCACTGCCAGAAATTTATTTTTTTTAGACAGGGGGACGATTCTCCTTTCTCAAATCTTGAGACAAGAGAATCGTCCCCTTGTCTTTAGATTTGGCTTCATGGTAATAAATAGTTATAATGTACCTAAGTCTGGTCCCTTTTGACTTGGAAATTTCCAGGAGTTTGTTTAAGAATTGGGGAGGAAACATGAGGATATTACATGTATTGGCACAGTTGCCGACAAGGACCGGTTCCGGAGTATATTTTTCCAATTTAATCTAGAATCTTAAAAAGTATAATTACCGGCAAGAGGCCGTTTTCGGGACACAGGATGATTATAGATGGGATGTTTTAGATGAAAAGTACATACACAGCGTCGAGTTTAAAACGGAGGAATTGCCTTTTCCCATTGTAGGCATGAGCGATGTTATGCCCTATGAAACAACCCGTTATTCGGAAATGACCGAAGAGATGTATGATAAATGGATCAGCGCTTTTAAGAAAAAGCTGTTCTCCATTAAGAAAAGATATGAGCCGGATATTATTTTTACCCACCATCTTTGGATCTTATCCTCAATAGTGGTGGAGACATTTCCTCATTCAAAAATAGTAGGGATATTTCACAATACTGATCTGAGACAAGCCCAAAAGAACCCGGGGCTCTACCAAAAATATGTTAAAAATTTGAACAAGTTAGACCTGATCTTTTCTGCATCAGAGCATCAAAAAGGGGAAATTGTCAACACGTACAGAGACATAAGCAGAGAGAAGATCATTGCCATCGGCGGCGGTTTTGATCAAAACATTTTTTATCCCGCTGAAAACAAGGAATATGGCGACAAAGTAAGGTTAGTTTACTCGGGCAAAATAGATCAGTCTAAAGTGCTGTACGAATTGCTGAAGGTTTATAAAGAGCTGAATTTGGAGGACGTAACTTTGGATATCATCGGTACACCTGATGAGAAGAATAAAAAGGAACTGGAAAGATTTCTTAAAGACGATCAGAGCATTAAAATCTACAGTGTAAAAGATCAAAAAGAGTTGGGAGAAGAGCTCAGAAAGAAGGATATCTTTTTAATGCCTTCTTTTTACGAAGGGTTGGGCTTAACGGCCATCGAAGCTTTGGCCTCCGGCCTGTATGTGGTGACTACAGAAATAGAAGCGTTAATGACCCTTCTGGGCAAAGAGATAAAGGAATCCGGCATCATCAAATATGTGCCGTTGCCCAGGGTCTACGATGTAGACAAGCCTGTGGAAGAAGATTTACCTAAGTTCAGGGAGAACTTTAAAGCAGCTTTGCTGTGTCAGATCGTCAAAGTGAGAAACAAGCAAAGTTGTTTAACAGATCATAGAGACAGCATCAAAAGGTTTTCCTGGGAGGCGTTGGTAGACAGGATAAATGAAATAATAATAGATTACGGTGAATAAAAACAGGATCGGTCGTTTTATTTCGAACAGGTGGGAGGTAGCAAACAAAACGGGCACTGTTTCAACCTTGGCCGGGGATATGGCTTTGATATATTACCCTCATCGAGAACCTATCGCCATGGTCATTGTATTGCGAAAGAAACCTTCCAAGGGTTTTAATCTTGCCCAGGCGGAATTGGAAATCGCCAAAGCAGCGAAAGAGATATCAGAACTATTTGAAAAGTCCGATAAGCATAAACTAATAATAGACGGTGAAACCGTCAACAAAGCTGTGGACCTAAGATATATTAACAGCTTATACCGCTTTCATTAGCCAAGGTAGTGTAACGCTCCCGGTACCAGCCCGAATTCGCCCGGCAATGGGCAAACCCGGCCGGGAAAACCGTTCCTTTGTCCGGAATATTTATATAGACAAGGCAGGAACTATGATTTATAATTTAACTGATAATTGAGTCATGAAGACTCGGAATTTTACAAATCTTTGTTTACCGAAAAAATGGCCATGAAGGCCTGTCAAGTCACGGAAGGGACTTGCCGGTTCTTCATGGCCTTTTTGTATTTCAGCCAAGTGTTTGCATAAAGCATGGCAAGGAATGCAAGGACATTGTAATCTATATTCACTGGAGGTGATCTGCCGGGCTTTTTGGATTATGGATTTACCCTGGCCGGGTAGAGATTAGGATTGATTTTTCTTCAGAATAAGTTGATAATTCTTAAGAAAGAGAGTGATTTTCGATGAGAAAGACTAGAAAAGCTTATCTCCTTTCCCTGGTTTTAGCTTTTATCCTGGTGTTTCCCTCGATGGCTTTCGCCCATGAGACTTACATCAAGATGGCTCCCTTCGGGGAGGCGGGACAGGCAGTGACTGTGGAACTGATCCGGGGCCATTTCCCGGCTACGCCGGAACCGGGCAGCTATTTTGAAGAAATGCTGGAGAGGCAAGACCTGGAGTGGCGTTTTTACTTGTTGCATCCCGACGGAACGACGGAAGACCTGCCTCTCACCCCTTACAACGGGAATTATATCTCCTCCTTTGTGCCGGTGACGGGGGGTGATTACCAGGTGGTGTTTTTCCGGGACCGGGGTATCCGGGACTACCAGCACGGTGAACCTGCCGGAATGCAGCAGATGTACGATACGGTCAAAGCCTATATCCATGTCCACGGGGAAGAAGACCATGAGGCCTTTGACCGGGTGGCAGGGCTGCAACTGGAAATCAAGGCTGTCAGCGATACGGGCCACCTCCATCCCGGGGATGTTTTTGAAGGACAATTGTTGTACCAGGGAGCACCCTTGGCGGGAGCAACGGTGACCCTGACGGGAGAGGATGAAGCTACGGAAGTGGCGGAAACTGATCAACAGGGGCATTTCAGCTTCACTTTGCCGGGACAGGGGGCCTACATGCTGAAAACCGCTTACTTTGAGGATGCTCCCGGGACTGCCGGCGACTTGGAATATATCGGCTTCCGCAATACCCATGTAGCTATGATCGGCACTCTGGCGGGGTATGGGGAGGGTGCCACTGTTCCTGCACCGGCTGCCCCCGCACCCCAGGCAGTCACTCCCATTTCCTCCACGGGAGGGGGTTTCAATGTTGCAGCCTTCCTGGCGGCAGCGGTACTGCTTTTGG
>JAAZDD010000247.1 GCA_012512955.1 Clostridia bacterium | reverse complement strand
TGCTGATCCGGTTTTTCACTTCCTCCACTATTTCCGGATCGGCAATGCCTTTAAGATAGGCGATCACTACATCCGTTTTGCTGAGATTCCCCAGTTGCAATTTCTCCATTTTCAACTGGGGAGTCTTCAAGCGCCGCCGCAATAAGGTGAGGTTAATCCCCAATAATTCCACGAAGGCATCCCTTGGCCCCCGGACTGCCGTTTCCGAAGCGGCTTCTTCAATGGACCTGATTTCCAGTCTTTTAATGTTTAAGCCCAGGGCTTGATTAATACCGTCTATAAACAAAATACCCTGGCCGTCCAGGAGAACGGCCACCGCCTTGTCCAGCTTGGGGATAATCTTGGTCTCTATGGCCTCAACCAACTGCTGCTCAATCCTGTTTAACAAATCCGCTTCCTGGAGAAACGAGGCGGTTTTGATTCCGGTTAACGGGGCCAGCACATTATCTTCCAGTGATTTTTTATCGATCATGTTATCCAGGTAAATAATGCAAGCCGCCCTGGACGGTTGGGTACCCAGCTGGAAGTAACGGTATTTGACATCAACACAGTTGTCCAGCAATTCCCGGAACAACTGGATATTCAATTCTAGTTTGTAATAGAACTCCTGCGTTGAGGCCTGATCAGGAGCCGGGGCGGCCTCTTTGGCACCTCGAAACCAATTTTTTAGCCCTCTAAGCAACCATACTGCCTCCTTCTCCTGCTTCCCCCTTAGGTCTCCTTGGAATCGGGATGCATCAGGACCACCCGATCCCCTTCGCTTAGCTGAGTCTCCAAATCCACCGGCTTACCGTTAACAAAAGCCAGCACCTCGTCGTCTTCAACGTCAAACAGCTGAAGTAACTGCCGGGGACTGGCATCGTCGGGGACTTCCAGGTAACAATTCGGATCGGGACATACTTTGGCAGCCAGCCTTTGTTTCAAAGGACCCATGAGATGTAATCTGATTTGCATGATCTGTTGACAACTCCTCTCTAAAGCTATGCCTTTATCTTATGCCCCAGAGCCCCAATTGTTGCCTGGCCCTGCCCCGGATTGGTTACCATTAACAGGAAGCAATCGGTGCCAGGGTAGGCCCCCGGTGGCACCGATCCCGCCTCTTAATGGGTTTTTCGCTTTTCCACCAGTTTAATCATCAAACCGGCCAGGCTTTCCTTTTCCCGGTCGTCGGCCAGCTCCCACATGGTTTTTAACAGGCGATTTTCGGGAACGTCAGGGTCAATGGTTTCAAAGAGAAAATCCCCCAATTCCGCCGCCGACTTGGTCAGCATTTTTTTGGGCATTTTCATGGACTGGGCCTTTTCCAAGGCTGTGCCCAAGGTATCCAGCCACTGTTCCCAGGTGGTAACCTGCAATTCCATTACCTCCTTTGCTTATGTTTACTTTTAGTGTGTCTCGATTACCCTTAACTTATCCTGTCCCATATCTCAAAAAATTATGGCCCTCTTGCTGTCACCCTTTTCCTGCAGCTGCCATAATATGTAATCAAAACCTAGTGGTTTTCCCGGCCGATTTTGGGCCGGCCCTGCACCAGAGGCACTTGAAAGGAGGCTTTTTATGGGCACCGGCGTTGGCGGTAAGAACGATTACTGGGGAAGCAATCTGGCTTTTGCCATCTTCTTGATCCTGATCCTCTTGATCTTCTCCATCGACAATTATTAAGCCGTTAAGGCAAAAAAGGGAAAGGGGGCATAATGATGGGCAAAGGATTTTTCGGAGATGAGTTGGCTTTTGCCATCTTCTTGATCCTGATCCTCCTGATCTTCTCAGGCGGTTTCCGTTACTAGACCATGAACCGGTCCGGGTAAATTTACCCGGCCTTTTCTTTTGGCTCCTGTAACCAATCGGTCAGAACACCATAGTATATTATCAGAACGGCTGAAGGGAGGGGATTTGATGGGCACTGGTGTAGGTGGCAACTGTCCCGGTGGTGGCGGTAATTACTGGGGTAAGAATTTAGCCTTCATGATTTTTTTGATCCTGATTCTCCTCATCTTATCCATTGATGATTATTAGTCCTTAATCACATAGTTCCTTACTACCAAGGAAAGGGGGTACAACAATGTCAGGAGGTTTCTTCGGTAACCAGTTCGCCTTTGCCGTTTTCTTGATCCTGGTCCTGCTGGTGTTCTCCATTGATAAGTATTAATGGTGACAAAAAGGAAGAGGATAACGAACTGAAGGGGCCGGTACTTGCCGGCCTTTTCAGTTAACGGCCCTCCGTCCTCAAAGAAAAAAGGGTTTTGGCCCTCATGGTGGAAATGATCTGAAAAACACCATGAAGGATGAAGCCAATGGATATATCTTTAAATGAGCTCCGGCAACAGATGAGACTTTGTACTAACTGTTCCCTTTGGGAAACCCGTACCCAGGTGATTACGGGCCAGGGCACCCTTGGGGCAAAACTGATGCTTTTAGGTGAAGCACCGGGAGGCCATGAGGATCTGGTTTCGGGACAAGCTTTCACCGGAGAGGCGGGACACCAACTGGAAGAATTCCTGCAATTCATCAATTTGGAACGAAACCAAATTTACCTGACCAATACCGTAAAATGCCGGCCTACCAGGCCTTCGGACCGGGGGCGCTACGGACCCTACGCCAACCGGCGTCCTAAGGTATCGGAGATCAAGGCCTGCAGCTATTGGCTGGATCAGGAACTGAAGCTCCTCTCTCCCCAACTGGTGATTACTTTGGGAACAGTTCCTTTAAGCAGGATTCTGGGAGAGAATACTTCTTTGAAAGAGCGCCACGGTGTTCCTTTTTTCAGTGAACCGTACCGCACCTGGATCTTTCCCCTTTTCCACCCCGCCGCCGTTATTTACAATCAAAAATTAAAACCCCTGTATTGGGCCGATCTGAACCGGCTTAGGGATTTCCTCCAGTCCCAACTGTAACTGTTTCCATCCCCCGGACATAAGCTATAGGGAAGAAACAAACAGGGGCCTGGGGGATGGTCGCCATGTCTGAAAACCTCCGTACCTCTTCTGCCGTGAATCTGGCCCTGGCGGGACAGCTGACCGCCCTGGCGGTAATCCTCCAGGCCACCAGCCTCTATCTCCCCCTGTTGGGGGAATTTTGCTCCCATTTTGCCACTTTAGTCATCGCCTTGGCCGCCGGTTTAAACCCCCGCTACGGCCTGGCCACCACTTTCAGCGCCGGTTTTCTGCTGCTGTTTTTTTCCCCTAAACAGATCCCCATCTTGCTCTTCTTCGACGGTCCCCTGGGAATCTGGGCCGGCTGGGGATTAAGGAATCGCCGGGCCTCCCTGGCCTGGTTCCTGGCCAGTGTTACTCTATTCCTGGGTATTTCCGCTTTAACCCGGCTGTTAGGCATACCCTTTTTAAGGGAACTGACGGAAGGGCCTTCCGGGACCGTGTCTTTGCTCCTGGTAGGGGGCTTTTCTTCCGTGTACTGCTACGCCTGGTTTTCTTTTATCGCCTACGTTTTTTCCGGATTAGACAGGCGTTTTCCCAACTGTCAATCTAAGGGTTAAACCGCAAACCATGCTGCCCCATCCCCCCCATCCGGCGGTGATGCCCCATGGGTTCCCGGTTCCCGGCGGGTTGTTCTTTGCCTACCCGGCACCACATACCGGGAAAATGGCGTTCAAGCTGGGTTTCATCCTGGCTGAGCAAAGCATCGGTGGGAAGGGTACTAAATCCGCTTCTTTCCCGAACAAGATAATCGGCAACGGGCAAACCGGCTGCCCGGGCTTTTTCTCTCAAGTCCTCCTCACTGTCCTGGACAATCAGGTAACCTTCAAACTGCTGCTGTTCCAATTCCTGCAGCAAATGGTCCCTGAGCTTTTGCCGCTCCAGGTTCATTTTTCCCTTCCCTTTCACCGGCATCAAAGTGACCACAAAAGCCTGTTGCCCTGACCCGGCAAGCTCCCCGGCGGCCATTTGGCTACAGGAAGCCTGCACCACCCGGTCCAGAGCGATATAAATGTCTCTTCCCCTAAGCTCCAATCCCTCCACCAGGGCCCGGGCAGCCGCATCCCTAGCCTTGACCCCGGTCACTCTATTTTGGGCATCAACGGCCAGTTCCATGGCAACGGGCAAATCGAGGGCCACCGCCGCCACCGGTCGGGAATTAATGAAGGGGCTGAAAAGACTTAACCCCAGTACCACAATTAACAATGCTGCCACCAGGGC
>JAAZDD010000246.1 GCA_012512955.1 Clostridia bacterium | reverse complement strand
CTGCCACCAAGGCCCGGGCATCAACGTGAACGGGACAGGCAGCAGTGCAGCCCGGTGGGCGTTCCTGAATACACTTGGCTTCCAACTCCCGCATGATTTTTTGGTCCATCTGACCTCCCCTTTCCGGCGGTTTTTCCTACAGGAGAAAATCGGCATCAAGTGGGCTCTTCAGCCCACCTGATGCCTCCCTTAATCCGGTGGTTGGAAAAAATTATTGATTGGCCAGCTTCTCCAGGCCCGCTTTGATTACTTCCGGTAAAGCAGGCACCTTATAGATCCGCACACCACAGGCATTGTAAATGGCGTTTAAGATGGCCGGATGGGGCGCAGTCAGCGGTGCTTCTCCCACGCCGGCGGAACCGTTGGGACCGTAGGGACGGGGAGTAATATTGTAGATGATCTCAATGTCGTCGGGTACGTCGTAAATATAGGGCAGGCCGCAGGACAGGAGATTGGTATGCTTTTTCAGGTCTTCAAAATCCTCCGTTAAAGCCAATCCAATCCCCTGGGCCAGGCCACCGTAAATCTGGCCGTCCACCACGGTCTAGTAGGTAAAATAGCCCACATCAACCACGGTGGTAAACTTGACCACCCTTGCCTTGCCCGTTTCCAGATCCACTTCCACTTCCGGCATGAACAGTTCATACATATAAACCGGGAACGGAGCTCCCTGGCCGGTTTCCGGATCGCAAGGAGTACACATGGAAGCTACCCACTTGCCGCTGTAGCGTAAGGGAATATCTTCGGCCACCATTTCCTCGTAGGTCCGGTAGGTGCCGTCCGGTTTACGCATGGCGTTCAAAAGCATTTCGCAACCGACCTTGATGGCGTTACCGGTCATCACATTGGAACGGCTGCCCCCTGCCGGGCCGCTGTTGGGAGTAATGGCCATATCATTCATTACCAGTTTGATTTGTTCCGGTTTGAGTCCCAGGGGCCTTAAAGCCTCATGGGCATGGGTTAAAGCGCCGATATCCGCTCCCTGCCCGTGATCTTCCCAGGAAGAATAGAGGGTTACTCCTTCCGGGGTCAGTTCCACATAGATTTCCGAACTGGCGGGACCGTCCAAACCACAACCGTAAATACCCAAAGAGAGGCCTACGCCGCGTTTGACCTTGTCCGTGGAAAGCTCCTTGCAACGCTTTTTGGCTTCCTCCCAGTGGGGACGCAATTTGTCGAACATGGCCTCCAGGCAGTAAACATCGGGCTCCTGTCCCGTAGGCGTGGTGGCTCCGGGACGGTAAATATTCTTGTAACGCAGTTCAAAGGGATCCATGCCCAGTTTTTCCGCCAGTTCATCCATGGCAATCTCGGAAGCCAGGAAAGACTGGGGTGAACCGTAGGCACGGAAAGCGGAACCCCAGGCATGGTTGGTACAGACGGTACGGCCTTTGCCCCGGATATTGGGGATATCGTAACCGGCACCGGTAAATTGGGCCAAGCGCAGGGTGAGCAAATCGCCGAATTCCGAATAGGGCCCGTGGTCAATGGACCAATCGGTCTCCATGGCCAGGAGCTTCCCTTCTTTGTTGGCAGCCAACTTGCATTTCACGAAACCAGGGGAACGCTTGCCGGTATAAGTAATCTGCTGGTACATACTGAAATTGAGCACAACGGGCTTTCCGGTGGCCAGGCAGGCTACGCCCAGCAGTGCTTCAATGGTAGGACTGAACTTATAACCGAAGGTGCCACCGGCCGGGTTTTGGACCAGGCGCAATTTTTCAGGCTCAATGCCAATGCCGGGAGCGATCATGGCATGATGGAGGTGAATACCGATACTCTTGGAGTGAATGGTCAAGCGGCCTTCTTCGTCAAAATAAGCACAGCCGCAGTCCGGCTCCAGCACCAGGTGGGGTTGGCGACTGCAGACCGTATTGACTTCCACGGTAACGTCAGCGGATTCCATGATGGGTTTGGTGTCTTCCCCTTTGACAATGCCCTGTTCATAATAGACATTGGGTACACCGGGATGGATTTCGATGGCATCCGGCGCCATAGCTTCCGGGGCACTCATATAAGCGGGCAACACTTCCAAATCCACCTTTACTTTTTTGGCCGCCGCCCGGGCATTTTCATCGGTATCGGCACAGACAATGGCTATGGCATCGCCGTATTGGAAAACTTTTTCATCGCAAAGGATGGGACGATCCCAGCCGTCACCTTTATTGGTGGGGAAAGTGATTAAACCGGTAATCCTGTTTTTGCCTTTCACATCCTTGTGGGTGACCACTTTATAGACGCCGGGCATTTTCTCCGCTTCAGAAGTGTCAATATTCAGAATCCAGGCATGAGATACTTCCGCCTGAACCAGGGCCAAACGCAGGGTGCCGGGAGGCATTTGCAAAGCCACATCAGCACCGTAATCCCATGTCCCGGTTACCTTTCTCAGGGCGGAGGGACGATGATAGGTAGTACCGTAGATTTTGTTGCCTACAGGCTGGTAGAGTAGATCTTCTTTACGCATTTCGCCCCGGATGACTTTGGCGGCAGCCATTACTGCATCCACTAAGGGCTTGTAACCGGTACAGCGACAGGCGTTACGATGCTTTTGGAACCAATCGCGAACCTCTTGTCTCGTCGGTTCCGGATTCCGGTCCAGGAGTACTTTGGCAGAGAGAATAAAACCGGGACTGCAGAAGCCACACTGGGCACAACCATAGGCCATCCAAGCAACTTGCAAAGGATGAAGATTGTCCGGTGTCGCCAGCCCCTCAATGGTGGTGATCCTCGCTTCCGGAGGCACCCTTCTCATTTTGACAACACAGGCACGCACAACTTCGCCGTTCATAAT
>JAAZDD010000245.1 GCA_012512955.1 Clostridia bacterium | reverse complement strand
CATCCATCCTGCTGCCGGTTTCCACCAGGGCGGTAGCCAAAATGGTCAGGCTGCCCCCTTCTTCGATCTTCCTGGCGGCACCGAAAAACCGCTTGGGTTTGTGTAAAGCAGCCGGATCCACTCCCCCTGATAAGGTACGCCCACTGGGGGGAATCACCAGGTTCTGGGCCCTGGCCAACCGGGTCAGGCTGTCCATCAGCACCACCACGTCTTTTTTATGTTCCACCAGCCGTTTGGCTCTTTCCAGCACCATATCGGCCACTTTAACATGGTTTTCCGGCAGTTCGTCAAAAGTGGAGGCCACTACCTCTCCTTTGACGGATCTCTCAATATCCGTCACTTCTTCCGGCCGCTCATCAATCAACAGAATAATTAATTCCACATCAGGATAGTTGGTAGTAATGCTGTTGGCTACAGTCACCAGCAAAGTGGTTTTCCCTGCTTTAGGGGGAGCGACTATTAAGCCCCGTTGACCTTTGCCAATGGGGTCAATCAAATCGATGATCCGGGCGGAAAAATTATCGGTAGCATCTGGGACCTCAAGGGTTAGTCTTTCCTGGGGATAGATGGGGGTTAAACCGTCGAAATGAAGCCGCTGCGGGGAAAGTTCCGGATTTAAACCATTCACCTTCTGCACTCGCAATAAGGCGAAATACCGCTCTCCTTCTTAGGGGGGCCTCACCAATCCCGATACCAAATCCCCCGTCCGTAAATCAAACCGGCGAATTTGGGAGGGGGAAACATAAATATCGTCATCGCTGGGAAGGTAAGTAAAGGGCCGTAAAAAACCGTAGCCGTCAGGCAGGATCTCCAGTACCCCCTTGGCCAGCAAGTGCCCGTCTTTCTCGGTCTTTTTTTTCAGGATCTCAAAAATCAGTTCCTGCTTCCTCAGTTTGGAATAGCCGGTGAGACCCATTTCCCGGGCCATGGCGTAGAGCTCCACCATAGTCATGTTTTCTAAATCAGTGGCATTCAATAAAAATGACCTCCTTCATATTTGGCGACTCGTTAGAATTATATGAGAACTGGCAATAGGGAAGCCTCCTTCCTCCCGGAAGAAGGCTGTTTTTTATTTTGCTTCCCTACAAAGCTCCCGCCAGGAAGGCTTCTTATCAAAACGATGGCGAGCTTCGATAAAGCGCATGGTGCCTGTTTGACCTCTCAAAACCACAGTATGAGTCACTGCCCCGTTGGCGGTAAACCTGACGCCTTTGAGGAGACTGCCGGTAGTAATGCCGGTGGCGGTAAAGATTACATCATCAGTTTTGACCAAATCGTCGATGGTTAAAAGTTTTCTGGGGTCGGACAAACCCATGTTCCGGGCCCGTTCTTCCTCCTCCTCGTTGGCGGGGACTAACCGGCCCTGCAATTCCCCGCCCAAAGCCTTGAGGGCCGCTGCCGCCAAAACCCCTTCCGGAGCCCCGCCGATGCCCAGCATCATGTCCACACCGGAATCTTCGAAGGCGGTAGCTACGGCAGGGGATACATCCCCGTCGGTGATCAACTGTATCCTGGCGCCCGCTCTCCGGACAGATTCAATCAGTTTGGCATGTCGGGGCCGGTCCAGGATCACCACCGTTAAATCCGGCACACTCTTGTCCAGGGCACAGGCCACCGCCCGGAGATTTTCTTCCACAGGAGCATCCAAATTGATTTTCCCGGCGGCTTTGGGACCTACGGCGATTTTATCCATGTACATATCGGGAGCATGCAACAGGCAACCTCTTTCCGCCACCGCCACCACCGCCATGGCTCCGGGCATCCCTTTAGCCACCAAGTTAGTCCCTTCCAAGGGGTCCACTGCCACATCGACTTTCGGCTCCACTCCTACGCCTACTCTTTCCCCGATGTAAAGCATCGGAGCTTCATCCATTTCTCCTTCCCCAATGACCACGACACCGTCAATATGCACAGTGTCGAAAACCGCCCGCATGGCAGATACCGCTGCATCATCGGCTGCATTCTTATCTCCCAACCCCATCCACCGGGCCGCTGCCAGAGCAGCCGCCTCTGTCACCCGGGCAAATTCCAATGTCAATTCCCGTTCCATCTTCTCCTTATGGCCACCTTTCCCCCAATTAGTAAACTCCGGAAACTCCTATTTGTCCTTAACCTGCTCCCAATCGGCCAAAAACTTGGCGATGCCGGCATCAGTCAAAGGATGCTTCAACATCTGCTGCAACGTTTTATAGGGCACAGTAGCAATATCGGCTCCCAACAGGGCCGCCCGGGCCACATGCATGGGGTGCCGGATACTGGCGGCGATTACTTCCGTGGCAAAACCGTGCTGGGCATAAATCTGGACAATTTCCGCCACCAAATCAAGTCCTTCGTGACCCACATCATCCAGCCTGCCTACAAAAGGACTGACGAAAGCGGCCCCGGCTAAAGCCGCCAACAGGGCCTGGTTGGCGGAAAAAACTAAAGTCACGTTAGTTTTAATGCCTTTGGCTGCCAATCTTTTAACTGCCTTCAGGCCCTCCCCCGTCATGGGCACTTTAATGACCACATTGGGGTGAATTCCTGCCAGAGCTTCTCCCTCCGGCACCATTTCCTCCGCCGTGGTACTGACCACTTCCGCACTGATAGGACCGTCCACAATCCCGGCAATTTCCTGAACTACTTGCCGGAAATTGCGGCCCTCCTTGGCGATCAGGGAAGGATTGGTAGTGACGCCGCTGATGACCCCCAATTCGTAAACATCACGAATCTCCTCAATATTGGCTGAATCCAAAAACAGACGCATAAACCTCACCTCCCCGCTTGCGGTGTTGCCTGAAAAAAGCAGAGTCAGGATTACCTGACTCACAGCGAATTAACTGCCATTTTTGGGCCTAAAGGTTTCACAGGCTGTACCGTCAGATCCCTTGACCACATTGTCGCCGCTGGATCTGACTTCAATAAAATCGGCAGCACATTCAAACCTTGTGTTAAAGCGGCATTCTTCCACTTTGCATTTGATTTTGCCCTTCATGAAATCACCTCCGGGTTTAGCATCCCCTGGTGAAAAAAGGGCTATTCCCCGTTTAAGCCTTGCCGCTGGAACCGAACAGGCGTATCTTTTCCCTGATAATGGCCGTCATCTCTGCCTTGGCAGGGCCCAAAATCTTTCTGGGATCGATTTCATCAGGATTCTTGGCTAAAGTGTCTTTAACCCCTTTGACAAAGGCTTCCCGGATATTGGTATCGATATTAATCTTCCGGACTCCCAGCTCCACCGCCCGGCGGATGGCATCATCAGGAACTCCTGAAGAACCGTGCAGCACGATGGGAACCGACACCAGTTCCCGGATTTTGGCCAGCCGGTCGAAATCCAGCTTCGGTGTCCCCTTGTACTGGCCGTGGGCAGTTCCGATAGCCACCGCCAGGGCATCCACACCGGTTTTTTCCACAAAGATCCTGGCTTCTTCCGGATCCGTCATGGAGGCTTCCCAATCACTGACGGTAATATCATCTTCGGTGCCTCCGATTTTGCCCAGCTCCGCTTCCACGGAAACGCCTACCGCCCTGGCCACTTCCAGGACCCGGTTGGTCAGCTTGATGTTTTCTTCCAGTTCCAATTTGGAACCGTCAATCATCACGGAACTGAATCCCTGTCTGATACACTGCATCACTTGTTCAAAGCTGGTACCGTGATCCAGGTGCAGGGCCACGGGAACACTGGCTTGCTCGGCGGCGATTCTGGTCATGGCCACAATATAGGGCAAGCCGGCATATTTAATGGCCCCCTGGCTGGCCTGAACAATCACAGGGGATTTTTCTTCCTCAGCCGCCTGGATGATGGCTTGAATAATTTCCATGTTATTGCAGTTGAATGCTCCAACCGCATATTTTCCCGCTTCTGCTTTATCCATTAATTCTTTCAGGGTTACAAATGCCAATGCCACAAACTCCTTTCCTAATCCATCTGGCTCTTTCCATGCCTCAGCCTTTGCAGTTTTTGCCGCCGGGGACGAATAAATTCTCCGGTTTCCATGGGAAAAATCCCCATGCACAGGAAATTATCCAAGTCTTCCGGCAGGGCGGCGGGGACCAGTGCTTCCCTTCCACATTGGGGGCAGCTGATCTCCACTTTATCGGGGAAGATCTCAATCGCCAGGTTTGGATTCCCACAGCTGCAACTCAACTCACCGGTTTCCGCCATGTCATAGAGCCTTTCCAGAATGCTGAACATCACGGTGCAGTCCTGGAAATAATCAGGAGAACCTACTTCCCGGGCCACCTGGGCCAAAGAACGGCGGTTAACATTGAAATGCCTTTTCACTTCCTCCCTGGGACCGAGACAACCGGTCACATAATCACCTTCATGGCAACGAAACTCCCTGGCATAAGGAGCCACTATTTCCTTACGGGTTAAAGGTTGACTGTGTGTCGTCCTGCAAAAAACGCATTCAATATGAAACCAAATATTTTTCCGCCTTCTTTCAACAATCAATAGATGAGTGCCGCATTCACAGTCAAAAGATTGCTTTCGCCCCAAAGAAAATAAAGAAAGGACGTGCCAACTTAACCGTCCACAATTTGGGCAAAGCAATGCTACAGCAGCATGAGTTTCGATCAACAACCGGTATCCCTCCCCCCATTCTTCTGTATTCTCTATGAATATGAAAATTCCTGCCGTGTCAAAGGTTACTGCAATTCTTCTTTGCTCCGGATAGGCAGGAAGCGATCATTTGGTGCAACTCATTTAAATCAAAGGGTTTAGCCAGTACCCCGCTCACCTTTAACCGGGCCATTTCCTGCTGGGAAAACACCTGTTCCCCAAAGCCGGTCATCAAAATCACCGGGCCGTCAAATCCCTGATTCCGTAGTAATTTCAGCACCGACAACCCGTCCAGACCGGGCATATTTACATCCAGCAAAAGAAGGCTAACCCTTTCTTCAGCAATGATGGCCAATGTTTCCTGACCGCTGGTGGCAGTGAGCACCCTGCTGAATTCCGGTTTGAGGACTTCAGCCAATAAACGGGTAATCCCTGCCTGATCATCCACGATCAGCACCGATGAAGTTTTTTCTTCATTGAAGGCAACCAGGCAAGACACCTCCTTCTGGAAAATTATTCCAGCAATGATGTTCTATCTGTCTCCTTACTCCTATTCGGCGAAGAAAAGGAAGTTCCTGCACCAATAATTATAAATTTTATTAACAATTTCACGGGTTAGGACCACTGGAACATCCCGGGAAAAAGGATCTCTGCCCAAACCACCAGCCACAGAATCGCCAAGAAAAGGAAAACCGGTGATATCAAACCGATCAAGATAGCCCTTGCCGTGGAAACTTGGTAGCATTCCCTGATGGCCAAAATGTGTAACACCACCATCCAGATATAAATCGGGATCCGCAGGGAAAGGGCTCCCCAAAATGTCAAAAAGCGAGATAAAGGGATAAAAATCGAGGGCAAGCCGGCAAAAGCCGCGGCGGCAAAATAGCCCCGGACATCCCCCTTCCCCCCCAGCAATAGGGCGCAGGCATGAACTAAAGCAACCGCTCCGAACATGAAACCAATAGCCAGAGGATACAGGACGAAAACCAGTGCTACGGCTTCTCTTAGACCCCAATTGCCCAAGATATGCTCCCAATGGGGAGCACCGGCAGCAGCTAAAGCCAGTTGATCAAAAAGCAAAAACAAGGCATAGAGTAGCAGTCCCCAGCGGAACCGGCCGGACACTCCCAGTTGCCGGAAGGTAGCTGCCGGCTGAAACCAAACCCCGTAGACTGCTTCCAGGAAACCGCTTCCTTCCTCCCGGGTCCCCCCGGAAGAAGGGATTTCTCCAGCATTATTCAATTTCAGGGTAGCCCAGTCCCTGGGTTTATCTCCTTCCATCATCTTTCTCACCTCTCCTCAGTTTTACCGGATCTCAATGGCATCAGGTCCTCCCCGGAGGCCGCCCGGCAATAGGGACAGGAGACTCCTGAAGTTAAATAAACTGTCCCAGGGAACCCCCCGCCGGTCATAAGTTTTAACGAGAGGCTCCCCCTCCAGACCGGCCAGTTCCTGGGCCAGGGCCAGGGCATCATAGTAGTTACCCAACTCATCCACCAAGCCCAGTTCCAGGGCCTGGGCACCGGTAAATACCCTCCCGTCGGCCAACTCCAGCACCTGTTGGCGGGACATCCTTCTTCCTTCCGCCACTACAGTCACAACCTGTTCATAGATATAGTCGATCATCCCCTGGAAAATTTCCTGTTCCTCCTCGGTGGGAGGACGGTTGGCAGCACCCATGTCTTTGTGGGGACCGCTTTTGTAGGTATAGTAGTCAATGCCCACATTCCGGTAGAGTTCCTCCAGGTTGGCCGTTTGCATAATGACACCGATGCTTCCCGTCATGGTGGCGGGGTTAGCCATGATCCGGTCTGCCATAGCGGCTATCCAGTATCCGCCGGAGGCGGCAGAATCCCCCATGGAAGCAACGACTACTTTGCCCGTTTCCTTTAGCCGCTCTATTTCCCGGGCAATTTCCTGGGCCGCTGCCGCACTGCCCCCAGGACTGTTAATCCTGAGGACCACTGCTTTTGCCTCGGGATCATCCTTGGCCTGCCTGATTTTCGCCATGACAGAAAGGGCATCGGCCCCGCCGGAAAACAGGCCGCCTGTTGCCCCGCCAATGGTACCTTCTATATGAATCACTGCAATGGCGTCTCTCCCGCTCCCGGTTCCCATCCCGTCCCTTCCGGCGGTCAGGGCAAAAGCCACCAGGGCCACCACAATGAGACCAATGATTACAGCGCCTCCCAGCTTCCTGTTCACGATTCCACCAGTCCTTTCCTCTCAATGGGGGAACGCTCCGCCACTACTTGACCCTCCCGGAGGTAAACCCTGGGCAAAGCAGGGTTGGCGGCAAGGCGACCTAAAGGAACTTCCACCGGGTCGTTTTCTTTAATGGGCAGTTCCCCGATTTCAATCATGGACAGTTGCATCCCCAGCCGCCCTACTAACGGCAACCGGTGATTACCCCAACGAACTTGCAAAACCTGGGGGCCTTTGCCCCAATAAGCCAGGAGGGTTTTAACCAGGCTTTTCAGCAAATCCACCGGGTTCTTGGGCCTGGCCACCGGGCTCATGCCCAACCCATCGGCATAACCGAAGGGAATGACTCCGATCCTGGTTCTTTTGCCGGTCCGGTAATCGGGCCCATAACCGCCACCGGCTCCCTTGTCCAGTTCCTGGATATAGAGAATCCGGCCTTTGGGTCGCCAGGGGTCTTCCACAGGAATCCTGTTTTTTAAAGCAGGAGGATACTGTCCGTAAAGAACCGTGCCCACCCGGACCAGATCAAAGTGAGTTTCCGGCAGATCCAGGGCTGCCACGCTGTTGGCGGCATGTTTCAGGGGAATTTCCGTCCCCGCTTCTTCCAAGACTCCGATGACTTGCCTGAACCGGTGAAGCTGCTGCCGGGTGTAGGGATCACCCTGGGCCGCCCGGGCAAAATGAGTAAAAATCCCTTCTATGTATATATGGGGAAAATTGTCTTTTATGTAACGGACAAAAGGCAAAACTTCCTCCGGCTTCAGGCCCGTGCGTCCCATGCCTGTTTCCACTTTCAGGTGGACAGGAACCTTCCTCCCCCGGACCTCTTGGGACAGGGCAGCCACCGCCGCCTGGGAGGCCACGGTGGGGGTAAGCCCGTATTGGACCACCGGTTGGGCCTCCTGGGGCAATAAAGGAGCGAACAACAGGATGGGAAGCCGGATGCCTCCCCGGCGAAGGGCCACCCCTTCCTCCACATGGGTCACCCCCAGCATGTCCACTCCCTGTTCCTCCCACAGGCGGCTCACCGGCCCTGCTCCCAATCCGTAAGCATCGGCCTTGACCACCGCCAGGAGCTTCACCGGTTCGGGTATCGCCTCCCGCACCTTTTTTAAATTGTGGATTAGTGCATCCAGGTTGATTTCAATCCAATGGGTATAGCCGTTCATCTTTCCCATCTCCTGTCGGGCTGAATCAAAGTTCCGGCATTGCCGCTACCGGAGTTTGCTCCGGAGCTTGGCAATGGTCCGCAGATTTTTGTAATACAAGGGTTCTGCCACATTCCACAAGTGGTAATAGAAAGGAGCCAGAACCAGGTCATATTCCCCGACAAATTCCGTAAAAACCCCGTTAAAACCTTTTTTGAAACGGTACAGGCCGTAGAGGGGGTTGTCCTCGGACAGGTCGCCGGATACGCCCCGGAAATCATACATGGTGCAACCCCGGCCTTTAGCCCATTTAATCATTTCCCACTGGAGGAGGTAATTGGGCATCACATTCCGGTGCTCATTGGAGGAAGCGCCGTACAAGTACCAGGCCTTCTCCCCCAGGATTAAGGCAAGGGTGCCGGCAATCACTTTCCCTTCATACTCGGCCAGGAAAACAGCGGCCAAATCATTTTCCACCAGCAGATCCCATAAAGCGACAAAATATTCGTAGCTCCGGATCAGGAAGCGGTCCCTTTCTGCGGTTATTTTGAGGATTTCATAAAAAGTTTTCAGTCCCTCTTTGTTATGGGTGATCCGTACCGTGACACCCCTCCTGGCAGCCAGCCGTACATTGTACCTGGTCTTGGAGTGAAAAGCGGCAAAGAGTTCCTCCTCGGAGGGAGTAATGTTCAGCCGGAACACAAACCGGGGCTGGGTACCGTCAAAGCCCTCTGCGGTTTTGGCCGGCCTGAAACCCGCCCGGTCCAGGTAGGCTTTGAATTCTTTTTCCGCCACCGGCACATCAGGATCAATCTTCAGCATGATGGCGCCTTCTTTTTTGCCCACCTGCCTCACTGCCTGCCACAGCCGGTCCAGCACCTCGTAATCGTCAATCGGGGCTACGGGGCCCCGGGGAGCGTAGAGGATGGATTTACCGATCCCCGGGATCCTCCTTTTCAGCATGGAGATGGCAGCTACCGGCTCCTCACCCCGGTAAAGCATGAGCCTGATCGGCTCCCATCCGGTTTTGGCCTTAACCTCTCCCCATTCCCAAGTTTGCAGCAAATGTCCTTTGGGATGGCCTGCGATGAATTGATTGAAAAACTCCTGCTCCGTCTCATTCAGGATGCGGCTTGTGAAGGCCACAAGGAATACCTCCTTTTGTAAAATAAGACTCTGGTTTTCACCAAAGTCTTATCCAAAAAGCTTAATTGTTAGAACACTGCTTGTTCAGGGCAGCACCAATGAACCCAATGAATAAAGGATGGGGACGATTGGGCCGGGATTTGAACTCAGGATGGAACTGGGAGCCGACGAACCAGGGATGATCGACCAGTTCCAGAATTTCCGCCAACTGGCCGTCACGGGACATGCCGGAGAAAACCATCCCCCTGGCGGTAAACTCCTCCCGGTAATTCAGGTTAAAGCCATAGCGATGCCGGTGCCTTTCCGCTATCTCCCTCTGACCGTAGACTTCGTATGCTTTGGTTCCGGCAGCAATCAGGACGGGATAGCTGCCCAGCCGCATCAACCCGTCCGGCAACAGGCAGACAACGGGATGGGGGTTGTCCTGGCTGTATTCCATACTGTGGGCATCGGCCAGACCGCAAACATTCCGGGCAAATTCCACGGCCATCAACTGCATGCCCAGGCAGAGCCCCAACAGGGGAAGCTTCTTTTCCCGGGCCCACCGGATGGCTTTGATCTTTCCTTCCATGCCCCGTTCCCCAAAACCGCCGGGAACCAGGATCCCGTCCACATCATGGAAATAATCTTGAAGATCTTCCGTCCGCTCCAGGTCCGTAGCACTGATCCATTTAATTTCGATGCGGGCCTGATGATGAAGACCTGCATGGTCCAGAGCTTCAATGACACTCAAATAGGCATCCTGTAATTCCACATATTTACCTACTAAAGCGATCCTGACACCGTATTTGGGATTGTTCCACCGGTCCAGCATAGCGATCCAATCAGACAGGTCGCATGGTCCGCACTCCAATCCCAGTTTTTCGATGACGATATCATCCAGTCCCTGCTCTTTCAGCATTAAAGGAACTTCATAAATAGTTTTCACATCTACGTTCTGGATGACTGCATCCTGATCAATATCGCAAAATAAAGCGATTTTTTCTTCCATTCCCTGTGACAAGGGTTTCTCGGCCCGGCAGACGATCACATCGGGTTGGATCCCGATACCTCTCAGTTCCTTGACACTGTGCTGGGTCGGTTTCGTCTTGGCTTCCCCGGCCATGGCCAAATAAGGCACCAGGGTCACATGGACATACATCACATTGTCCTTGCCGATATCGCTTTTCACCTGGCGGATGGCTTCCAAATAAGGCAGGGACTCAATATCCCCCACGGTACCGCCGATTTCCGTGATGACTACATCGGGATTTCCTTCCCGGGCCATTTGATAAATCCGGTCCTTGATTTCATTGGTGATATGGGGAATAACCTGGACAGTACCGCCGTTGTATTCCCCCCGGCGTTCTTTGGAAATCACCGCCCAGTAAATCTTGCCGGTGGTAATGCTGCTGTTTTGGGTCAGATTCACATCGATGAAACGCTCATAATGTCCCAAATCCAGATCCGTTTCCGCCCCGTCCTCAGTGACAAACACCTCTCCGTGCTGGTAAGGACTCATGTTGCCGGGATCAACGTTAATGTAAGGGTCCAGCTTCTGGATCGCCACTTTTAGGCCCCTGCTTTTCAAGAGCCTCCCCAAAGCAGCGGTAGTGATGCCCTTCCCCAGTGATGATGTGACTCCGCCGGTCACAAAAATATGTTTAGCCACAGTGTCCCATCCTGTTCTTTACACACAAATCATTTTATCCTCTTGCCCAAGGAGAGTCAACAATCCCCTTACATTCTTTCCGGAGCGGTTACTCCGATGAGGTTGAGCAGATTCCTCAGAGTAATCCGCACCCCGTTGACCAGACTCAACCGGGCATCCCGCAGTTCCGGTTCTGAGTTGAGCACCCGGCAATGGGTGTAAAAATTATGGAACAGACCGGCCAATTCCCCGGCATAACGAGTCAAACGATGAGGCTCCAGGGCCAGGGCCGCTTCTTTGACCAGGACCGGAAACTCAGCGATCTTGCGCAAAAGGTCCAGTTCCGAGGGATGGGTTAATAACGTAAGCTCACACCGGGACGCTTCCTTAAGCTGGATTCCTTCTTCCCGGGCTTGTCTCAAGATACTGCAGATCCGGGCATGGGCGTATTGAACATAGTACACCGGGTTTTCACTTGATTCTTCTTTGGCCAAATCCAAATCAAAATCCAGGTGACTGTCACTGCTGCGCATCACAAAGAAATAACGGGCGGCATCGGTGCCAACCTCATCCATCAAGTCGGCTAAAGTAATGTATTGACCGGTCCTTTTGGACATGCGGACAATCTCTCCACCGGAGAACAAGCGGACCAGCTGCATGACCACCACCGTCAATTGGTCCGGGTCATAGCCCAAGGCCTTCAGGGCAGCTTTCATCCGGGCTACATGGGAATGGTGGTCAGCACCCCACAGGTTGATCATCCAGGTAAAACCCCGTTCCAGTTTGTTCCGGTGATAGGCTATATCAGCGGCATAATAGGTAGGAAGGCCGTTATTCCTGACTAAAACTTCATCTTTTTCCAGCCCCAGTTCCTCGCCTTTCAACCAGAGGGCTCCGTCTTTTTCATAGACATAGCCGTTGGCGTCCAACTCCCGCACTACAGCTTCCACGGCCCCGGAATCATGGAGGGATTGTTCACTGAACCAGACATCGTAGTGAACTCCGAAACGTTCCAGGACTCCTTTAATATGGGCCAGTTTTTCTTCCAGGGCATATTTGACCAAAAACTCCCGACGCAGTTTTTCATCCATATCCAGGTATTTATCTCCGTCCCTGGCGATAATCCGCTTCACCGTATCGATAATATCTTCACCTTGATAGCCTTCTTCCGGGAAAGGCACATCCTGACCCAGCTGCTGTAAATACCTGGCTTCCAGGGACCTGCCGAAATTCTCAATTTGATTGCCGGCATCATTGATATAATACTCCCGTTCCACATAGAAGCCGGCAGCATCCAGGAGGTTGGCAATGGTGTCCCCCAGGGCGGCTCCCCTGGCATTGCCCATATGGAGCAAACCGGTGGGGTTGGCGCTGCCAAACTCCCCCTGTACTTTCCGGCCTTGACCGTAATCGGCTCGTCCGTAAGCGGTATCCTGTTCTTCCGCCGCAGGTAACACTTGATAGAGCCAATGGGGATCTAAGCGGAAATTAATGAACCCGGGACCGGCAATTTCCACCTCCGCCACCCAGGTGCCCTCCCTGTCCAAATGCTTGACCAATAGCTCCGCAATTTGCCGGGGCGGCTT
>JAAZDD010000244.1 GCA_012512955.1 Clostridia bacterium | reverse complement strand
GAATCCGCTCAGTGACCCAGTCCTTCATGGCCACCCATTCCTGTTGTTCTTCCCTGGTCATGGGTTCCGGCGGGGTAGGGGGAGCACCGGGTTCTTCAATGGCTGTCTTTTCCCCGGCCCGGATTGGCACGGTATGATCCCCGCTTTGCACTTCCCCTTCACCGTGGATGAAGTTGATGATTTCCCTGATTCTTTCGCCAATCTGTTCCAGTTGGATCTTCCAGAAGCTGCCTCGGACTGCCGCCACACCGTGGGGCATATTCACTTTCACTTTCACTTTTTTCAGTTGCAGTTGTTTCCAGGGAGGCAGTTTTTTGAAGGCTTCGGAATCCGGATCAATGTCCATATCGTCAATGTTGCCGTTTGCCGCCAGGGTGGCATTGGCGGAATAACCGACCGCTTCCCAATTGTCTCCTGCCAAAGCCAATAAGGGGAACATAGACCAATTTCCGGCTGCGGCTGTTTGGGGCAGTAGCGTTTCAGGGTCTACACCCCTGGTAGCCAAGGCGCCGAACATGGAGCCTTTTAAGAATTGTACTTGCAGATCCTCCACGGCACTTCCTTCAGTGCCGTCAGGAAGGATGAACAGGGAACCTACCAGTGCCTGTACTTTCAATTCCGAATTGGCTGTCAGGAGCAAAGCAGAACCGTCTTCAAAGCGGATCTCCGCTTCACCTCTGCTGCCGGTGATCACCACATCATCAACTGCTAATACGGCAGGTTGTGTGACACTCACGGGCTGTTGGCCCGGTTTCTGCAGTTGGACACCGCCTGTCTTAGGCCAGAGAGTGGCTTTTAAAGGCACAATTCGCCAGTTATCGTGGAGCGTATGCAATAAAGCCAAAGCGCGGGCAAATTCCACCCGTGGAGTAGCCCAGTCGGGTTGAAAACGTTTCTCCTCATCGATTCCCATCAATCCTGCATCAATGATGCTGCTTGCAGGCCCGGCAGCCCAGGCCGGCAAATCGACTGCAAGAGGGTCACCGGACCATTGGTAATCGGTCCCGTAAGTCCGGTAGAGGATCACAGCTGTTTCCGCCCGGGTCAACTGGCGCTGGGGTTGGAAAGTGCCGTCAGGGTAGCCGGTCAGCAGCCCTAAATGGGTGGCAGTTTCAATGTAGGGGTAGGCCCAGTGATCCGGGGAAACATCGGAGTAAGTAGGATGCCCGGTGGATTGCAATGGCAAACCCGCTGCAGTAACCAGCATTTTGGCTGCTTCGGCCCGGGTCAAGGAGCCATAAGGTTGGAAAGTGCCGTCGGGAAAGCCGTTGATCACACCTTTGTTCTGCAGGAATTTTACATAGCGGTAGTTTTCGTCTGAAGGGGCAAGGTCTGAAAAAGGTGAAACCGGTTCACCGGCTGCCTGCAACGGTTCTGCCGCACCGGGCAGCCCTAGGGTCAAAAGCAAGGTTAACACGATCAGTATTCTGAGAGACAGGGAGGACTTGATTAAAGCGAATTGGCGACGGTACATGGCGGATTCCCCCTATAATTACTAATTGCTAGGGAATTCGGAAAGATATTAATGATTTCCTCTCCTTTACTGGTAACAGAATTATTCTTTTATATAACACAAAATAGCAAAATAGCAACCCGCACCCGCGAGTTGCTACTTGATCTCATATTTTTTCAGGGACGAAGTCACCGTAAAGCCTTCGGAATTAAACTCCCTTTTCACCATGCCGATACCCGCCTTGTAGTATTCCACCACCGTGGATTCCCCTATTTTGGCGGTGACGGCTATGCAGTCGTTAAACTCCCCGGCAGGGGTTTTAACTACTGCCTGGGTGTCCGTAATCTCTTTAGTTCCCTCCTGAAATTCCCACCGGGTGCCTACTTCGATGGGGGATTGGAGCAAGACGGTGTTTTCATTGGATTGCTTTTCCAGGTAATTTTCCTCACCGTAAGCTTCTCCCCGGGAGAAGACCCTGATCACTGCCGTATCTGTTGTTTCAATGACAGAGGCCATGACGGTTCCCCCGTTATCCTCCCTTAACTGGGCCCTGTTCTGACCGGTGAACAGGACTTCACGGGTGAAAGAGGCGAACTCATTTCCTTCCCCCTCGTATTCCCAGTAGCTTCCCTTAGTCATGGGAAAATAATCTGCCGGTTTGGCAGGTTCACTTCTAGTCTTGCAACCGCCGGTCAGGATACCCAAAATAAGTAACAGCAGGATGAATGCCCTGCGGTACGGTAACCAACGCAATAAGACCACCCTTTTCTTTATAACCTTTACCTTATTATATCCATATTAGTGTTTTTGTTACTATGTAATTGTTTTTGCCGACCATTGCAAGGAAGGGTATAATAAGGTAAGATTCCACGAGGGACAACTGCAGGGGTATGGAGGTTATTAACATGCGGGAAAGAACAGCAATCAAACAGGCGATCATCGCCGCCGGCAAAGAAATTCTGGCCAGCGGTTTAGTGGTGGGAACCTGGGGCAATGTCAGTGCCAGAATACCGGAAGAACCAGATTTAGTGGCGATTACGCCCAGTGGCATGGATTACAATACATTACAGGAGGAAGACATCGTGGTTTTGGACTTCAACGGGGAAGTGGCGGAGGGTTTTCGGAAGCCTTCCATTGAAGTGCCGTTGCATTTGGCTGTCTACCGGGACAGACCGGAAGTGAACGGAGTGGTCCATGTGCACAGTGTCTATGCCACCGCCTGGGCTGCTGCCCGCCGGCCCATTCCCGGTGCTTTGGAAGATTTGGTTCAGATTGTGGGCGGGGATGTTCGGGTCAGTGAGTATGCTTTGCCGGGAACTCCTGAGTTGGCAGTCCATGCCATGAAAGCTCTCCGGGACCGGAATGCGGTCTTGCTGGCCAACCATGGTTTGCTGGGGGTTGGCAAGGATTTGCGGGAAGCAATCAAAACGTGTCAGGTAGTGGAGAAAGCGGCCAAGACGTTGATCGCTGCCCAATTGGTGGGAGGCTATGTGGAATTGTCACCGGAAGAGATTACAACCATGCGGGAATTCTTTTTGCATTCTTACGGGCAGAGGTGAGGGGGCATGGACAAGCAGAATAAGAAAAAGTACGGTTTTGACACATTGACCATTCACGGTGCTCCGGACCATCCTTACAGGGCAGTGAACCCTCCTATCTTCATGACTTCTACTTTCAGTTTTGACAGTCTGGAACATGCCGATGAGGTTTTTTCTTTCGACCGTTCCGATTATGTCTACACCAGAGGTAATAACCCTACGCTGCGCTTGTTGGAAGAAAAAATCGCCGTACTGGAAGAAGGAGTTGCCGCAGTGGCCTTCAGCTCCGGCATGGCTGCAGTCAGTTCCGTGCTGCTGTCCCTTCTGAAGCCGGGGGATGAAGTAGTGGCCCACCGGACGGTCTATGGCAGCAGCTATAACGTCCTTGCCCAAATTTTACCCCGGTATCAAATCAAATGTCGTTTCCTTGATTTGACGGAAATCGAAAGCCTCCGGGAAGCCATGTATGACAACACCAAAGTCATCTATTTTGAGACTCCCGCCAACCCCAACCTGGAGATCATCGATATAGCCCGGGTCAGTGAAGTGGCCGGAAAGTGGGGTGCCACAGTGGTGGTGGACAATACCTTTGCCACTCCCTATTTTCAAAAACCATTGATTCACGGTGCCCATGTGGTGGTCCACAGCGCCACCAAGTATATTTCCGGCCATGGGGATGTCCTGGGCGGTTTGGCGGTGAGCAGGGACCAGGAGTACATCCACCGGTTAAAATTCGGCTATATGTGTGAATTGGGCGGGGTCATGAGTCCTTTTAACGGGTGGCTGCTTTTGCGGGGCTTGAAAACTTTGGGCCTCAGAATGCGGCAGCATGAAGCCAATGCTCGCCGGGTTGCCGGGTTTCTCCTTGCCCATCCCAAGGTGGAAACCGTCTTGTATCCCGGTTTACCTGGGTTTCCCGGCTATGAAACAGCCAAAAAGCAGATGACCGGTTTCGGGGGCATGGTCAGTTTTGAGGTAAAGGGAGGACTGGAGCCTTCCAAGAAGCTGGTTAACAGCCTGCAGTTAATTAAAATCGCGGTGAGTATGGGTGATGCATAAACCCTGGTGGAGCATCCGGCAGCCATGACCCACCGGGGCTATCCCAGGGAGGCCCTGGCCGGGTTTGGCCTCACGGAAAGCATGATCAGGCTCTCCATCGGGCTGGAAGATCCCGAAGATATTATCGCCGATCTGGAGCAGGCCCTGTCCCGGCTGTAGTTAAAAAATGTCGATAAAATAAAGAGTTTTGTCATACTATAATTATATGGCATCAGGCAAATGACGAAGTAGTTAAGGAGGAACAGAATATGGCCAGTTTAGCAAGTTTAGCAGACAGTGTTGTGGCAGGTGAAATTGAAAAAGTGCAGCAGCAGGTGCAGGAACTGCTGGATGAAGGGGTTAAGCCCCTGGATATTATCAATGAAGGTCTCATTGCAGGCATGAATATTGTGGGCCCTCGCTTCAAAGCGGGGGAGATGTTTGTGCCGGAAGTGCTGGTAGCCGCCAAGGCGATGGCCATGGGAGTGGAAATCGTCAGACCCCTGATTTCCGATAAGGAGCTGTTCAGTAACGGGAAAGTGGTCCTGGGCACCGTGAAAGGGGATCTGCATGACATTGGCAAAAACCTGGTAGGGATGATGATGGAAAGCAGCGGGCTGGAAGTAATCGATTTGGGTGTGGATGTGGCTCCGGAAAAATTTGTGGCAGCCGTTAAGGAACACCGGCCGGACATTTTGGCCCTGTCGGCTTTATTGACCACCACCATGCCCAAATTGCAGGATACCATTGAGGCGGTAGCCGCCGCGGACCTTAGGGAACAAGTAAAAATTATTGTAGGCGGTGCCCCGGTTACCGCCGAGTATGCGGAAACCATCGGAGCAGATGGCTACGCCCCCGATGCGGCTTCCGCCAGTGAACTGTGCCTTGGCTTAATCAACGGCCGCTAGGAAAGAATAACCAGTGGGATTTTTCGCATAATCAACCTCCTTGTTTCTCATACTAGTTCTAGCAGTAAGAATACTAAAAAGGAGTGTTGGTTTTGCAGTTTCAGATGCAACAAGTACAGCAATTGCAGCAAAGAATCAATCAACTGCAGCGGGAATTGTCCAGTATCAGTAGCCAGTTGTCCAGCATTTCGTCCATGAGTTCCCAGTCCTTTACCGGCAATATTGGCGGAATGGGAATGTATGGCGGTCAAAGCTTTGCACCGGGTAATATTGCTTCCTATACTCCTTCCCATAGTTCCAAAGCAGGCGTAGGAGACAGTGGCCAGAGTTTGGGCGGTAGTGTTAGCGGTATTGGTGGTTATGGCAGTATGGGCAGCGGGATCAGTATGTTCTCCGGCCAACCAGGCAGCATTGCTTCTTACACCCCTGCTCACAGTCCCAAAGCGGGAATAGGAGACAGCCAGCAACAGAGCTTTGGGGTCTCTGATTATAACTATCCGATGGGCGGCTACAGTGGGTATAGCGGCTATGGCAGCGGCCAGAACATTTCTACCTTTACCGGGCCCAGCGCCACCGCCGGTTTTTCTGAGGTAAGCGGCTCTCCCACCGGAAGACCGGATTACGGCATGAGCGGTTCCCAGCAGCCGTTCAGATTGGGTCAGTATTAACAGTCAACAAAGAACATCAAAGGGGTTGTCCGCCGGGACAACCCCTTTGATCTTTTAAACAGTTGCGGTTTGCCGAATGACGTTCTTCAAGCCGCTGATTTCTTCCGTAGAAGCAGGTTTTGTCTCATACCAGCCCATAAGTTTCATTAGCTCAAAAAGATGGTGCTGGTGCTTTAAACACATATCCAGTGTTCGCAATACTTCATTTCTCAAATTAAAATCCGAACATTCCATGGCTAATCTGGTTAGTTTGACAGCACATTCTTTATGTTTATCAAGAAGGATTTGCATTATTTCCCTGTCTTCCAGCTGAGTTTGCATAATCCCGCCTCCTTTTTATTTTTCTTTAGAGATTGACGTAACGAGCCAGATGATCCGATTGCTGCCGGTGTTCCTGGGCCATGGTTTCACAGATGTTTTGACAACGGGGATCTCTGCAGTGATGCTGGGCAAATTGTAACAGTTGAAGCATGGCGTTTTCCGAACGGAAATGCTCTTCCAGGAGTAAACACTCCATTGCGGTCAAGTTGGCCATTTGGTCACCTCCTTTTTAAATGAGGTCAGCGACATCTCAGAATTTTCGCCTGGTCTGTTTTGCCTGTGATGCTAGTAGCTGGGATACAGTCTCAAGATTCTTCCTTTTTCGTAGATGGAGCGGGAAGTCTTGTCCGGATGGGTTTCCTCCAGGTATAGGTCTTGACGGGCGTTCCAGCCTCCTTTTTCGACGACCGGGAGGATTTCCGACAAAACCGATTCCAGGCGACCCGGTCTGGAAAAGGAAATCTCACCTACTTCCTGGGAAAATTCATAT
>JAAZDD010000027.1 GCA_012512955.1 Clostridia bacterium | reverse complement strand
TTCCTGAACCGCCGTCTTACTTTCCTTTCCCTGCCGGTAACCGGCAAAATGCAACAAACTGCCGGTAATCTCCTTGCATCTTTTGGTCTGCCGGACAATGATGTCCAAATAATCCTCCAGTTCACCGGAGGCCATTAAGTCCCGGCAATCTTCTTCCTTAATTCTTTCCTGCAAATCCTGGGCATGGGCCAGCATAATTCCCAACGGATTATTCACTTCATGGGCGATTCCGGAAGCCAACAAACCGAGGGAAGACAGCTTTTCCGCCTGCCATAAGGACTGCTCCTGCTGTCGCCGTTCATGCAGTTCCGCTCCCATCCGGTTAATGGTATCACCCAGCCGGGACAGTTCATTATTGCCCTTAACGGGGATGGGCCGGTTGAGATTCCCCTTCCGGATTTCATCCACTCCCGCCTCCAGTGTCTGGAGGGAACGGCTAAAGCCAAGTCCGAAAAAAATGCTGATGGAGGTGGCCGCCAACACCAGCACCAGACCGCCCAGAGCCAACTTTCCCGCCAACAGATTGATCGGAGCAAAGGCTTCTTTCAGGGGAACTTCATGGACCACCGCCCAGCCTAAACAGCTTACCGGTGTCCAAACTCCCAGTACTTCCTGCCCATCATAACCCAAGTAACGCTGGGCCCCCGCTCCCAAACCGGGAATGCCGGGAGTCCCCCCTGGGGCCCCCTCTAAAAAGTCCTTCACCGTCTGGCTGGGCCGAACATCGGTCTGGGCCAGGACATGGCTGAAGTCCTCATGGCCAACCAGTTGTCCCTGTGGATTCACCACAAAAATACGGCCCTGCTGCTCCGGCTGCCTTTTAGTCAATTCATTCATGACTCCCCGGAGGCTCATTTCCACGATAAAACCGCCGATTATTTGCCCGGTGTCCTGCCGCCGGATGGAAACCGGCTTTTCCAACCGGACTTGATGATAGGGATCCAAAAAAGTCCGGTACCAGTCATCAGCACCGTTTTTTAACTGCTCCACACATTTCCTGTACTCCAGATTGCGATAAAGGGTACCTACCACCTGGCGGCGGGAAGCCCGGGCTATTTCCCGCCCCTTCACATCCACCAAGGAAATATCCTCCAGGGAAGGAGCTTCCTTGAGCAGGGTATAGAGCATTCCTTCCTGACGGTTCCGGTCCTCCGTCAGGAGTTGGGGGCCTGCCACCCGGGCCAGTGTAGCCACGGTAGCCAGTTCGCTGCCGATTAAAGTTTCCAGGTCCGCCGCCAACCGCTGGACACCTACTGTCATCTGCCGGCCAATTGTCTCTTCCAGGTTACTCCGGGCCGCTTTCACATTGAAGTAACCCAAAGTAGTTAGGGGCAGGATGGACATGATGATGCCAAAGGCCAATAACCGGAATCTAATGCTCTGCCACCAGGGTACGGACAACCTACTCAAGCCTGTCTCCCCCTTCCCTGTAGAGCACATCGGCAAAACCCAGCATCAACGGGTCAAGCTCCAAACCAAGTTGAACCGCCACATCCAGGTTTACAGTCAATTTAAGGATCGCCGGAGGCTCCACCGGTATATCCTCCGGTGTTTGTCCCGACAATATTTTAGCCAGGATCCTGGCCGCCTGATAGCCCTGATCATAGGGAGTGATGCCGAAAATAGCGAAAAAACCCTTCTCCTGCTCACTATGCTCCACTCCCATGACCGGCAATCCCCGTTCCAGGGCCAAAGGCACCAAAGTGTCCGCTCCTTCACTCTCCAAAAAAACACTGGGCAGCAGCAAAATGCCTTCTACCTGGGGCCCCTGTTCCCGGAGCACCCGGGTAATCTCCGTAGGATTGGTAACAGGTGCCTCTACAATCGTCAGCGCCAGCTTGTCCGCCGCCTCCCTGACGGAGGCCAAGGCCTCGATGGTAGGAACTACCTGGGGATCGTAAAGGACCAGGACCCGCTTCATCCCAGGTACTAATTTAACCAGCAATTCCAATCTTTTCCCTGACAGGGCCGCGTGATCGTTATGGACTCCCGTTAACCCTTCTTTAGGGCGCAGCAAATCCCTGACCAAGCCTTCCTCCCGGATCCCGGTCAAACCCATGAAAATAATAGGTGGCCCGTCCATGCCGGCTGCCTCTTTGGCCGCCTCCGTTTCCACTCTGCCGGTAGTCAGGATCACTTCTACTCCTTCAGCCACCAGTTCCTGGGCCAGAGGAAGGAGGTTGTCATTGCATCCCTTGGCATTCTTGACCACCAGTTCCAGATTGGCCCCGGGGTTATAACCGTAAGCAGGCAGGCTGTCCTGCAAACCTTCCAGCTTCGCCAGGCGAAAATCCGTGCCTACCAGCACCCCCACCCGGCGGGGATCAGGGGCCTTGCCGGCCGGTTCCGGGCGGCAACCTGCCAGCATCATTCCCAGAATTACCAGCACCCAAACGGTTTTCAGCCGGTTCATTAATTCACCTCTTTTTGCGCCCGCAGGCCTTACTATCCTTTCAGCACCTGTCCTCCCTGGCCGTCCAGGACTTGTCCCTCTTTTACTGCCACCTTCCCGTTCACCAGCACATAGCTGATCCCGGCAGGGACCCGGTTAGGAGTAACATAATCTTCGTAGTCCTGAATCCGGTCAGGATCAAAGATCACCAGATCAGCCGCCATCCCTGCCCCAATGCCACCCCGGTCCTTTAATCCCACTCTTTCCGCAGCGTCTTTGGTAATCCGCTTAATCCCCTCTGCCCAGTCCATCAAGGCACAATCCCGCACATAATGGGACAAAAATTTGGGAAAGGCATGATACAGCCTGGGATGAGGAGTACCGGTGGGAAGGCCGTCGGAACCGATTTGACATAAGGGGTGTTTAATCAGTTCCCGGTTATCCATTTCCGAAAAAATATCCCGCATGACCATGCAGCATTCGGCCTCTTCGCTAATCAACAGCCTGACGGCGGCTTCCATTGCACCGGTGCCCATCATTTCCGCAATTTCCGCCAGGCTCTTGCCCTGATAAACCAGGTTTTCCGGGCGGGTGACAGAACTAATCAGGATATTGTCCCAGCCTACCATTCCCACATAATTGTCCCAGTCACCTTCCGGCCAGGCAATGGTCCGGCGGATCTCCTCCACTAAACCGGGATCTTGCAGCCTTGCCACAATCCGGGGGCCTCCCCCCTCTTTGGCCCAGGGAGGAAGTATTTGGGACAGCAAGGTACTTCCCGCCGTGTAAGGATGCTGGTCAAAAGCCACATCGATCCCCTCGTCCCTGGCTCTTTCCACCAGGGCCAGCAGTTCATCGGCTCCTGCACCGTAGTCCCGGTTGGCATAGGATTTCATGTGGGAAATTTGGAGCCTGACGCCGGTTTGGGCCGCCACGTCCAGTACTTCCTGAATGGAGGGCACTACCAGTCGCCCGTGGTTGCGGATATGAACCATCATCACCCGGTCATACTCAGCCACCACCCGGGCCAGGGCCATCACTTCCTCCGTAGGGGCAAACACCCCCGGCACGTAAGCCAGGCCCAAGGAAAGACCAAAGGCACCTGCTTCCAAAGCTTCCCTTAGAATAGCCTCCATTTGCTCCAGGTCCTGGGCCGACGGATACCGGTCACCCAACCCCAACACCTGGGCCCTGATGGCACCGTGGGAAACCAGGGGAGCATGATTATTGGGCAAATCCCGCCGGGAAAGTTCCCCTAAATAATCCCCGAATTGGGGCCAATTCCAGGTACAGCCGCCAGGATCCCCCACGATGGGTTTCAAGTATTGCCGCCAATCCTGCATGGTTTCCGGCCGGTGGGGAGCCACCCCCAAGCCGCAAAGGCCGGTCACCTCCGTGGTCACCCCCTGCAAGATCCGGGAATGGCAAATCTCTCCGGTCATAAAGGGGAGCAAATCCCCATGGCTGTGAATATCAATAAACCCGGGGGTCACCAATTGTCCTCCCGCGTCAATTACTTGTGCGGCCTTATGAACCAGGCCGGTCCCCAACTCAGTAATTACACCCTGTTCAACAGCCACATCCATTTTCCTGGCGGGCTTTCCCGTCCCGTCCAACACCAAGCCGTTTGTAATCACCAATTCAGCCACTCTGATGCACTTCCTTCTGTCTGTTAAACTGATTGTCCAGATCAGATCATAGCATAAGAACAGAAAAAAAGCAGGATTAACCCTGCTACTGGTAAAAGGCGCACGGACCCATGGCGCATTTGCCACAGACGTCGCACAAGCCAATATCCTTAAACATTTCCCCCACTGCCAAGAGCCGCCGGTAGCAAACTTGTTTGTCGAGGGCTTCCACTGTTAAGGCTTGAACAGGACAGGACTTGACACAGTAAAGACAATTCCCGCCTTTTTTGTGGAGACAAAACTCTTCCTCCGGCCGGCGGGTAGGCGGTATTTCCGCATCCAGGACAAAACTGCCGAAACGGCCCGCACAACCTTTGGAGGTGATTAAGAGTTGATGCCGGCCGAAACGCCCCAGCCCGGCCACAAAAGCGGCACTCTTATGGGACCAGGCCGCCTTTAAATCCACCGGATCGAAGTCATGAGTTGCCTTTTGAAAAGCTACCTGAATAC
>JAAZDD010000243.1 GCA_012512955.1 Clostridia bacterium | reverse complement strand
GATCAGACTAATCTGCTGGCCCTCAATGCGGCCAATGAAGCAGCCAGGGCAGGAGAGCAAGGCCGGGGATTTGCGGTGGTGGCCGAGGAAGTCAGGAAGCTGGCGGAAGAGGCGGCGGAGATGGCTGACAAAATCGGGGGCACCATCAGTGGCATTGTCAGGGATACCGAGGAGGTGGCCCGCAGCATGGAGGCTTCCAGCCAGGAAATCGATAAAGGGGTTAAACTGGTAAACAAAGCGGGGGATGCCTTTACCGGTATTTTGGCGGAAGTTTCCGAAGTGAAAGGCTTCATTGACGATATTTCCAGACTCAGCGGCGAGCTGGCTGAGGGGGGTCAAAAGATTATGGGCGGTATCGCCAGCGTCGGCGAACTGGCTATGGAGGCGGCCGGTCATGCCGGTCAGGCAGCGGCTTCTACCGAGGAACAGGCTGCTTTCCTCACGGAGATGCACAGGCTGGCCGGGGAACTGGAAAAGGAAGTTTTGGTCCTGGAAGAAGTTATTTCCAAATTTTTGTTGGAAGAAATTCAGGTGGGCTGCTGGGAAGTGATGGAGTGCAGCGAGCAGGAGAGAGACAACTGTCCCGCCTATCAAAATGAGGAAAGGCGCTGCTGGTTGATTCCCCATACCTGGTGCGGCGGGCAACAGCAAGGAACGGCAGAGGAGAAAAGAGAGGCCTGTATGAATTGTCGCTATTTCAATACGGTATTCTTCAACAAGGATAAAGCATAGCCGGTTGGTTATGCTTTTCTTTGTGCAATTCTTACATGAACCGGCAAGGGCCGGGACAGAATAGAAGCAGGTTGGTTTCCGGTTTTGGGGCGATGATGGAAGTGGTGGCTGTTGCAGTTTTCCTCCAGAAACAGGTGGTCAAAAAAATGTGAAAAAAAGCAGGAATTTGGTCTTCAAAATAGAAGTAAATTAGCTAGATGTTAGACATCTATAACAGGACATAGGGGGCGGGACCACCTCCGTCCCTCTGTGTCATTTTATAATGAGGAGGTTTGATGATGGGCGATTTGATGAGACCTATTCCCTTCAAGAAACTGACTAATTGGATGTTGCAAGAACTAGAGGACAGTGGTTCCATTTTTGCAGTCCCCAGGGAAAAATTTTATCAAAGAAAATCGGAGCAGTCCCTGGAAATTTTCGGGAGTAAACTGGCTAATCCCATTGGTCCTGCTGCCGGCCCCAATACACAGCTTGCCCAAAATATAGTAGCCGCTTACCTGGGCGGCGGCCGCTTTATGGAACTGAAACCCGTCCAGATCCTGGACAAGTTGGAGTTTCCCAAGCCCTGCATTTATGCGGAAGACGAGTGTTATAATACCGAATGGTCCACGGAATTGGCCATTGAAGATGCACTGGCCGAATATATTAAGGGTTGGTTTTTACTCCATGTCCTGGAAAAAGAGTTGTTCAACAGCGATGTTCCTTCCTTTGTGTTCAATATGAGCGTGGGCTATGACTTAAAAGGGATCCAATCACCTAAAGTCGATGCCTTTATTGAAGGTCTGAAAGATGCTTCCAACACGGAGATTTTCCGTGAATGCAAAGTAGTTTTAAAGGAAATGCTGCCCCGCTTCAAAAATGTCGATGAAGCCTTTATGGACAGTATTTCTCCCTGTATTTGCAATTCCATTACCCTGTCTACCATGCACGGTTGCCCGCCGGCTGAGATTGAAGCTATTTCCAAGTACCTGATTGCGGAGAAAAACCTGCATACCTTCGTCAAAATGAACCCGACCCTGTTGGGTTATGAGTATGTCCGGAATACTTTTGACAAGATGGGTTATGGTTATATTCAACTGAAAGAGGAATCTTTCACCAATGACCTCCAGTACGACGACGGTGTGGCCATGCTAAAAAGGCTGATCCAATGGGCCAAAGAGCATGGCAAGGAATTTGGCGTTAAGCTTTCCAACACCCTGGCTTCCCCCATCACCCGGGGAGAACTGCCCGGCGAGGAAATGTACATGTCAGGACGTGCCCTGTATCCCCTGACTATCAATTTGGCCAGAAAGCTGTCCAATGAATTTAACGGGGAACTGAGAATTTCCTATTCCGGCGGTGCCGATTACTTTAACTTGGCCAAAATCGTGGAAACGGGCATCTGGCCCATTACCGTGGCTACCACTCTCTTAAAACCCGGCGGCTACCAGCGTTTCAACCAGCTGGCTGCCATTGCCGAGGAACAAAAGATCAAAGGAATGCCTGCCAAAATAGATCTGGAGAAACTCAACAAGCTGGCAGACGAAGCACTGGTGGATCCCAACTATCAAAAAGGGAAGAGAACTGTCGCCAGCCGCAAGATCGATCGTCGTTTACCTTTGTTGGATTGTTTCGTGGCCCCTTGTACCGTCGGTTGTCCCATTGAGCAGGACGTACCCGAGTACATCCGCCTGGTGGGAGAAGGACGTTATGAAGAGGCTTACCGGGTCATCGTCAGCAAGAACCCGTTGCCTTTCATTACCGGTACTATTTGTAACCATCTCTGCCAGACCAAATGTACCAGAATTGATTACGATGTAACGGTTATGATCCGGAGTCAAAAGCTGGAGGCGGCGGAAAAGGGCTTTGACAGTTTCATGAGCAAATTGGAAACACCGGCCAAAAAATCCAAGACCAAAGCGGCGGTTATCGGTGCCGGACCCTCCGGCTTGGCTATGGGTTACTTCCTGGCCCGGGCCGGGATGGATGTAACCGTTTTTGACAAGAGGAACAAAGCCGGCGGCACCGTGGAATGGGTTATTCCTGATTTCCGGATTCCCCGGGAGGCCATCCAAAAAGACATCGATCTCATCTCCAGGATGGGTGTGAAGTTTGAACTGGGTGTCGATCCCAACTTCTCCGTGGAAGAATTGAAAAAACAAGGCTATGAATATATCTACCTGGCCATCGGTGCCGGTAATGTGCAACCCCTGCCCATTGAAGGGGACAAGGATAAGGTCCAAGACGCCTACCGGTTCCTGGCCCAGTTTGTCCAGGACAAAACACAGCTGAAACTGGGCAAGACCGTGGCGGTCATCGGCGGCGGCAATACGGCCATGGATACGGCCCGGGCAGCCACCAGAGTGGATGGGGTAGAGAAAGTAACCATCGTCTACCGGAGAACCAGAGAATATATGCCTGCTGACCGGGAAGAAATCACCCTGGCCCTCGATGAAGGAGTGGAACTGTTAGAACTCCTGTCACCGGTATCCCTCCAAAACGGGGTGCTGAAGTGCCAGAAACTGCAGCTGGGAGAACCGGATGAATCCGGCAGACGTAAGCCTGTAGCCATCGAAGGTGCCTTCGTGGAGCTGCCGGTGGATACCGTTTTAACGGCTACCGGTGAAGCTATTGAAACGGAATTGTACAGCAAGAACGGTATCGCCTTGGATGACCGGGGTTATCCCAAAGTGAACCCGGATACCCTGGAAACCAATGTGGAGAATGTTTTCATCGGCGGCGACGGCCTCTACGGTCCCAAGACCGTGGTGGAAGGAATTGCCCATGCCACTAAAGCGGCCAACGCCATCCTGGCTAAGGAGAACCTGGGTCCTGCCGTGGTGGATCCGGCAACCAGCTTCGATCCGGAGAAACAGGATGCGGAAATCACCGCCAAAAAAGGTGTCCTGAGAGAACCGGAAGAGGCTGCCGAACCGGAACGGTGCCTGGAGTGCAACGCTGTCTGCAATATCTGTGTGGAAGTCTGCCCCAACCGGGCCAATTTCAAGGTTCAGGTGCCTTCCTTGGGCAACAAGAACCAGATTCTCCATATCGACGGCATGTGCAACGAGTGCGGCGACTGCGCCACCTTCTGCCCCTACCAGGGTGCTCCTTACCGGGAAAAGATGACCCTGTACTGGTTGGAAGAGGACTTCAACAACAGTGCCAACCCGGGCTTCATGCTCGTCTCCGGCGGGGATACACCTGTCTTCAAGGTTCGCCTGGACGGCAAAGTATTCACCGCAAAATTCGATCAGGAAGGCAAGACCCAGGATATTGCCAATTCCTACATTGCAGACTTGATCTGGACCACCTACAAAAATTACAGCTATATTATCTAAATCAAAGGGTTCTATAACAGAAGTGGCCCATTCGGAGGGATGCGTCCCTTCCTGGGCCACTATCATAATCAGGAGGTGCCTGTATGTTTATTTTAGGTAACGGTCTGGTGATTACCCTCGATGAGAACAGCACCGTGCTGCAAAACGGTGCCGTCGTGGTGGAAGGCAACTTAATCAAAGAGGTTGGAGAGACAGAGGCCATGAAGGCCAAGTATCCCCAGGCAGAATTCATGGATGCCAAGGGCAAGGTTATTATGCCCGGCATGATTAACGCTCACCATCACTTTTACAGTACTTTTGCCAGGGGAATCCCCTCCAAGGGCAAACCGGCCAAAACCTTCGGAGAGATTTTGGAAGGATTATGGTGGCGGCTGGACAAGGTGCTGACCCTGGACGATGTCTATTACAGTGCCATGCTGCCCATCATTGACTGCGTTAAATGCGGTGTTACCACTATCTTTGACCACCATGCCAGCCCCTTTGCCGTGAAAGGGAGTTTGGACATCATCGCTAAAGCGGCCATGGAAAACGGTGTCCGGGCTTGTCTCTGTTATGAATTGTCGGACCGGGACGGGGAAAAAATCAGCCAGGAAGGTATTGAAGAAAACGTAGCTTTCCTGAAGCGGGTAGCAGACAATAACGAAGACGGAATGCTGGCTGCTTCTTTCGGACTCCATGCTTCCTTCACTTTAAACGATGACACCCTGAAAAAAGCCAAGGAAGCCGCCGATGCGGTGGGTTCCGGTTTCCACATCCATACGGCGGAAGGGCCGGAAGACGTGGAAGACAGCCTGAAGCGATCCGGCAAGCGAGTGGTGGAAAGGCTGAACAGCTTCGGCATTTTGGGTCCCAAAACCCTGGCTATTCACTGTGTTCATGTAAATGACGACGAAATTAAACTGCTGGCGGAAACCGGCACCAATGTGGTCCACAACCCGGAATCCAACATGGGCAATGCCGTGGGTGTATCTCCTGTCAAGAAGATGCTGGATGCGGGAGTTACCGTAGGTTTAGGTACTGACGGTTTTACTTCCGATATGTTTGAGAGCATCAAAGTAGCCAACGTGCTCCACAAACATGCGCCGCAGGATCCCAGCGCTTCCTGGGCGGAAGTGCCCCAAATGGCCTTTGCCAACAACCAGAAGATTGCTGCCAAATTCTTCCCCAATCCCGTCGGGAAACTGGCACCGGGTGCTTATGCGGACATGATTGTGGTGGATTATCATCCCTGGACACCGGTCCATTCCGGTAACTATTACGGGCATATCCTGTTCGGCATCTCCGGTCGTGCCGTGGAAACCACCATCATTAACGGTAAGGTGGTGATGAAAGACAGGGAGCTCTTGCTTGTTGATGAAGCGGAAGTTGCTGCCAAAGCCCGGGAATTGGCCGTCAAGGTCTGGGAAAGATTTTAACTGGTACCCTGCGTTTAGGAAAGGGTAGAGGAGGGAAACGAATCATGTTGCAATTTGTCCTTAACGGGAAGGAAGTGCAGGTAAACGCAGCACAGGAAAGCTGGAATCTGTTGGAGTATCTTCGTCGCGAAGCAAGGTTGACCTCCGCCAAAAACGGTTGTTCCGAGGGTACTTGCGGTGCCTGTACCGTATTGGTAGACGGGAAAGCCACCCGGGCCTGTACTGTGAAGCTGCCCAAGCTTCAGGGGAAACAGGTGGTGACGGTGGAAGGTCTGTCTGAACAAGAAAAGGAGATTTACTCCTGGGCTTTTGCCACTGCCGGGGCAGTGCAGTGCGGTTTTTGTATTCCCGGCATGGTGATGAGTGCCAAGGGATTGCTGGATCAGAATCTCAATCCCTCGGAAGAGGAGATTAAAAAAGCCATCCGGTTTAATATCTGCCGCTGTACCGGTTACCGGAAAATAGTTGATGCCATTTTGCTGGCTGCAAAAGCTCTGCGCGGCGAAGTGGAACCGGAAGAGTATAAAGGTAACGGCGGTTTGGGTGAGCGTTTAATCCGGCAGGATGCCGCCCCGAAAGTGCTGGGGACCGCCGAGTACGTTGACGACCTGTTTTTGCCCGGTATGCTTTATGCCAAAGTGCTGCGGGCACCCAAACCCAGAGTGTTGGTCAAAAACATCGACACCTCCAAAGCCAAGGAGCTGCCTGGCGTAACGGTGCTGACTGCGGAAGATGTTCCCGGCCAGAATTACCAGGGATATATTTTCCACGACTGGCCCACCATGGTGCCTGTCGGTGAGGAAACCCGCTATGTGGGGGATGCCCTGGCTATTGTGGCTGCTCCTACTCCCGAGGAAGCGGAACGGGCCCGGGATCTGATTGAAGTGGATTATGAGGAACTGGAGCCTGTTACCGGTCCCAAAGAAGCCCTGGCGGAAGGAGCTCCCAAAATTCATACCAAGGGGAATTTGCTGAGCTCTACCAGCCTCAAAAGGGGTGATGTGGATGAGGTCCTGGCCCAGTGTGCCCATGTGGTGACCAATAACTATGAAACTCCTATCCAGGAGCATGCCTTCCTGGAGCCGGAAAGCGCCCTGGCTGTTCCGGAAGGAGACGGCATTACCGTCTATGTTGGCACCCAGAGTGTCCACCACGACCGGCAGACCCTGGCCCTGGTGCTGGGCATGCCTGAGGAAAAAATCCGGGTGATCAACAAATTCGTCGGCGGAGGTTTCGGAGGCAAGGAGGACCTGAGTGTCCAGCACCATGCGGCCCTCTTGGCCCTGGCTACCGGCAAGCCGGTCAAACTGACCCTGACCCGGGAAGAAAGCCTGAAGGTTCATCCCAAGCGGCATCCCATGATCATGGAATTGACCACCGGTTGTGATGAAGAAGGTAAGCTTCTGGCCATGAAAGCGGAAATTTACTTTGATACGGGAGCCTATGCTTCCTTGGGGGCCCCTGTACTCCAGAGGGCCTGTACCCACGCCACCGGTCCCTACAGTATTCCCAATATCGATATCGTAGGTTACGGGTGCTACACCAATAACCCGCCGGCGGGAGCCTTCCGTGGCTTTGGGGTAACCCAGTCCAACTTTGCTATGGAAAGCCAGATGGATATCCTGGCGGATTTGGTGGGCATCAGCCCGTGGGAAATCCGTTTCCGGAACGCTTTGCGCCCCGGTGACAAACTGGCTACCGGTCAAACGGTGGGGGAAGATGTGGGTATAGTGGAAACCTTGCTGGCCGTCAAAGAGATTTGCGAGCAAAACCCCAAGGCCGGTATCGCCTGTGCCATGAAAAATGTGGGCTTAGGGGTGGGCAACCCGGATACCGGTCGTTCCGTAGTTGCCGTGGAAAACGGCCGGGTGAAGGTGTATACGGGTGCTGCCTGTATCGGCCAGGGATTGGCGGTGGTACTGCAGCAGGTGGCCTGCGAAACCCTCGGGATCGATCATGAGTTGATCGACGTCATCCTGGCTGACACGGCCCTGACCCCCGATTCCGGGTCCACGACCGCTTCCCGGCAGAGCTTGTTCACCGGTGAAGCAGTAAGAAGAGCTGCTGCCCAACTGGCAGAAGACCTGAAAACCCATTCCCTGGCGGAATTGGAAGGTAAACGTTACGAAGGAGAGTACCTGGGGGCCACTGATCCCCTGAATGCTCCTGTAGATGAGCCCAAAACCCACGTCTCCTACGGCTATGCTACCCAAGTTTGCATCCTGGACGAAGAAGGCAGGGTGAAAAAAATTGTGGCCGCCCACGATGTGGGTAGGGTCATTAACCCCACTACCCTGGAAGGCCAGCTTCAAGGCGGTATCGTCATGGCTATGGGCTTAGCCTTGACGGAAAACTATGTGGTGGAAAACGGAGAAGTGAAAACCACCAAATTTGGTCGCCTGGGCTTGATGCGGGCCACCGATATGCCTGAGTTTGAGCTCATTTTGATTGAACCCCGGAAGAGCTCCCTGGCTTACGGCATCAAGGGAGTAGGGGAAATCGCCAGCATTCCCGGAGCTTCCGCTATCGCCAACGCTTACGCCAAATTTGACGGTAAGAGACGGTTCAGTTTGCCATTGGCCGATACTCCCTACCGGAAGAAATAAAGCGGTTTGATGGATGTCGGAAATTGGTTTTATCATAAAAGATCTAAATTGGCAGGATTCTGGGCCTCCGTTGTCAAAGATCATATTATCTTATTGTAATACTTTTGCGTCCCGGCAGGTGAGTACCTGCCGGTTCCCCCTGTGTCAAATTGTACAGTGGCATTAACAGTGCCACTGTTTTGTCAAAATGAATTGACACAATTGTGTTAATATATGTGGTTTTCCGGGTAGTTAGTTTATTGTTGTAATTGCCGGAATTCTAGCATGGGGGAGGTGGTGCCTACAAAAATAGGCCCATGACGACAGAAGGAGCGGTCTACAAAAGTAATATGATTGGAGCAAGGGGGGCCGATGATTGTGAAAAAAATACTTAAACGGTAAAGGAATATGACTTCCCCTGTTTGGGATTGGACGCCTTATTGTACTTGTGTCATTGGTTCCGGTAGTGATGGAACCCGGGAAAGCGAGAGTTGCCCGGGCACCATTGTTGGAAAGTTACCGGGATTGGACCCTTTAGGAAGATGGTACCGAAGAAGTTAAAACCGTAGTTGCTGGGAATAAGGGACTGTTGGCCGGTGGCGAGTGGAATGTTTTTTATGGTCGCTGAAGGATTAGTCCGGCCTGCGGTAAGTTGTATTACCTGTCAGGGGGATGCGTATATGACACAAATACCATTAGTGGAAATGCGTGGAATCACCAAACGATTCCCGGGAGTTGTAGCAAATGACAATGTCAATATTGAAGCCTATGCAGGGGAGATTTATGCCTTGCTTGGGGAGAACGGAGCAGGAAAAAGTACTCTGATGAATATTCTGACGGGCCTGTATCGCCCTGATGAAGGAGAAATATATATCCGGGGGGAAAAACGGGTTTTCAGTTCTCCCAAAGATGCTATCGATGCCGGGATCGGGATGGTCCACCAGCATTTCAAGTTGGTATATCCCTTTACCGTTGCGGAAAACGTGATCCTGGGACAACCAACATCCACATTTCTGGATATGGAAAAAGTAGAGCAGGCAATTGAGGAGATTTCGCAGAAATACGGCCTATGGGTAGAACCAAAGGCAAAAATTTGGCAGCTTGGGGTTGGGGAACAACAGCGGGTAGAAATCATCAAAATGCTGTACCGGGGTGCCAATATTCTCATCCTGGATGAGCCGACGGCAGTGCTGACACCTCAGGAAGTCAGGGACTTGTTTGCTACCCTGCGACAAATGGCCGACCAAGGGTGTGCCGTAATCTTCATTACCCACAAGCTCCATGAGGTGATGGCCTTCGCCGATAAGATTACGGTTCTCAGGGGCGGGAAATCAGTGGCTTCCTTGAAAAAGGAGGATACAACCCAGGAAGAGCTGGCCCGGCTGATGGTGGGCAGGGAGTTTTCCCGAAAACGTATCCCCAGAAAGCCAGCCGGCGACGAGACCATCTTAAAAATTGAAAATCTTCATGCTTTAAATGATAAAGGCAGAAAAGCGCTTGACGGGGTTAATCTGGAACTCAAGAAGGGTGAAATTGTCGGCATTGCCGGTGTAGCAGGGAACGGCCAGCGGGAATTGGCGGAAGTGATTACAGGTTTGAGACCTGCTACCGAAGGTAAGGTTTGGCTGGACGGCCGGGACATCACTAACCGGCCACCGCGGCAGATCATTGATGCCGGGATCAGTCACGTGCCTGAGGACCGGTTGGGTATGGGTTTGATCCCAAATCTGAACTCCATTGACAACGTTGCCTTAAAATGTTATCGCTCCCAAGAGGTAGGCAAGCTGTTGTTGGATACGGCTTGTTTAAAAGAAAGGGCAGCCAAAATGGTGGCTGATTTCAATGTGAAGCAGGCTTCCCTTTACATGCCGGTAAAAATGATGTCCGGAGGAAATCTGCAGAAGCTTCTGCTGGCTCGGGAAATATCCAACAACCCCAGGGTCATTGTTGCTGTATATCCTGTTCGCGGTCTGGACATCGGGGCTACGGAAGCAGTCCATGAATTGTTGATGCAGGAACGGGAAAAAGGAACAGGTGTGTTGATGGTTTCCGAAGACTTGGAGGAAATTTTCAAAGTAGCAGATCGGGTTGCAGTAATGTATGGAGGCAAATTCATGGGCGTTCTGCCGGTAGAGGAAGCTGAGGTAGAACAAATTGGCCTAATGATGGCAGGCAGTCCCGGAGTAGGTGGTGTTGCATCATGAACAACAAAATACTGTTCTTAGAAAAAAGAGGTGCAGCACCTGCTTATCTGTCTTTTTTGATTGCATTATTGTCCGTGGTTTTTGCTCTTTTGTTCGGCGCCGTGTTTTTAATTCTCACCGGCCACAATCCTGTTGATGTCTACAGCCTGATGTTCGGTGGGGCTTTTGGTTCGGCCTATGGTTTGTCCGAGACGGCGACAAAGGCGATTCCGCTAATGCTGGCGGGCCTGGGCGGATCAATTGCCTTTAAGATGCTTTTATGGAATATCGGTGCCGAGGGACAGCTCTACATGGGGGCCTTTGCGGCCAGTTATGTGGCTTTGTTCCATCCCGAATTGCCCATCTACATTATGCTCCCGGCCATGTTCTTGGCTGCCGTTGTGGCAGGCGGTGTTTGGGCTTTGGTTTCTGCCGTCCCCAGGGCGTATCTGGGAGTGAATGAGACCATCACCAGTTTGTTGCTGAATTATGTGGCCATTCTATGGGTAGATTATTTGGTCTACGGACCATGGAAAGACCCGAAGGGATTTAACTTTCCTTTAACGGCGCCTTTCGTGGAGGCAGCCCAGCTGCCATATATCGGCTCCACACGCATTCACTATGGTCTGGTTATCGGCTTGGTAGGTGCGGTGTTACTCTACTTTGTCCTGAACCGTTCCCGGTGGGGTTATGAGATCCGGGTCATCGGGGAAAGTCAAAAGGCGGCTCAATACGGAGGCATGAATATCCGGAGAAATATACTGCTGGTTATGTTTTTGAGCGGGGCCTTCGCCGGTATTGCCGGGGTTTCGGAAGTAGCGGGTATTACTCATCGACTCCAACACGGGTTGTCCCCCGGGTATGGTTATACGGCCATTATTATCGCCTGGTTGGGGAAACTGCACCCGGCGGCAGTAGTCATCGTATCCTTCTTATTCGGTGGGCTCCTGGTAGGAGGCTACACCATTCAAACGGCAGGTTTGCCTGCGGCTACAGTGTCCATGCTCCAAGGGGCTGTGTTGTTTTTCCTGTTGGGTGGGGAGTTATTGAATAGGTATCGTATCCGCCTGGGATTCAGGAAGGGGGGCAACTAAATGGACGGAAATATGCTTATCGGAATTTTGGCGGCGGCAGTTACTGCGGGAACCCCTCTTTTGTATGCAGCCCTGGGGGAAATTATTACCGAGCGGGCCGGTATCTTGAATCTGGGTGTTGAAGGAATGATGCTGACCGGAGCGGTAACCGGGTTTATTGTTGCGGTCAGTACAGGTAATCCTTGGTTTGGTGCTTTGGCAGCAATCCTGGCCGGGGGAGCCGTTTCCTTGATCCATGCCATCCTTTCCGTCACTTTCCAGGCCAACCAGGTAGTCAGCGGTTTAGCTCTGACTATTTTCGGCACGGGCCTGAGCGGTTACCTCGGTAAGTCTTACATTGGCATCCCGGCTCCTCAAACTTTCAGTAAATTTCCGCTTCCTGTCTTGGCGGATATTCCCTTAATAGGACCTGTATTGTTTAACCAGGATGCTTTAGTCTATTTCAGCTACCTGCTGGTGCCGGTTATCTGGTTTTATATCTACAAGACCAAACACGGCCTCAATTTGAGAGCGATTGGTGAAAATCCGGGAGCTGCCGATGCCGTGGGGATCAACGTATTTGTCCTGAGGTATATTTATGTGGTAATAGGAGGCATGCTGGCCGGTCTGGCCGGTGCGTATCTTTCTTTGGCTTATGCGCCTGCCTGGCTGGAGAACATGACTGCCGGCAGGGGCTGGATTGCAGTGGCATTGGTCATTTTTGCCACTTGGAATCCCCTGAAAGCAGTAGGCGGGGCATATCTTTTCGGTGGTGTAGATGCCCTTGGCTACCGGATGCAGGCCATGGGACTGGATGTTTCTTCTTTCTTCCTGAAGATGCTACCCTACATCTTTACCATTATAGTGTTGATCTTTGCTACCACCCAAACCAACAAAAAACATATTGGGGCACCCGGAGCCTTGTCCCTGTCTTATGACCGGGAAGAACGTTAGTCATGAAAAGATACAAAGGCACAATCGAATAATATTCATCATGTCAAGGCCGGCTTTTTTGAAAACCGGCCATTTTTGAGAAACAAAGCACTGTTGATCAATTTAGGGAGGTGATGGTTATAGATTAGGATTAGTGGTGACAATAAATGATGTAGAGACAGTTATCTTGAACATGGGAGGATGAAAAGTAATGGCTGAAGAAAGATTCACCGGTGCCTCACCTCAGGGTACCATTACACCTCTGTATGATGTGGATGATGTGCCGCCCCTTAAGGAAGCAGTACCGCTAGGAATCCAGCATATATTGGCAATGTTTGCCAGCAACGTTTCCGTACCCATTACGGTAGCCATGGCTGTTGGTCTGACCGTAGCGGACCGGGCTTTTTTAGCCCAGTGCGCCATGCTGGTAGCAGGAATCGCCACCTTTGTCCAGGCACAGCCCATCGGTCCCATTGGGGCCAGGTTGCCTATAGTGATGGGTACCAGTTCCGGTTTTTTGCCCGTTTGTTTATCCATTGCCCAACAATATGGGATGCCCGTTCTCATTGGAGCCTCTTTTGTAGGTGGTTTTTTGGAAATAATTTTAGGAGGGTTTTTGAAGGCACTTCGTCGTTTCTTTCCGCCGGTGGTTACAGGAACGGTGGTTTTAACCATTGGACTATCCTTGTTGCCCATCGGTGTCACCAATGCTGCCGGGGGATTTGGGGCTGAAGATTTCGGTTCTTTCAGCAACCTGGCATTGGCAGGAATTGTATTCGTCATCACCGTGGTGATTCACCAGGTGGGCAAAGGTTTTCTGGGGGCTTCGTCGATTCTCATTGCCACTGTTGTTGGCTTTTTGATCGCCATTCCCATGGGTAAAGTGGATTTCAGCCCCATTGCCCAAGCAGGTTGGTTCTCTTTTCCCACACCTTTAAAATATGGTATTGCCTTTGAGTGGCCTGCCATTTTTGCTATACTTTTCATGTATATTGTGACCACGGTGGAAACCGTTGGGGACATTTCCGGGATTACCATGGGTGGTGCCGGTCGGGAGGCCACTGACCGGGAGTTGTCCGGCGGTGTCATCGCTGACGGCTTTTTTTCCAGCTTTGCCGCCATCTTCAATGCATTGCCCAATACTTCCTTCAGTCAAAACGTCGGCTTAATTTCCTTCAGTGGTGTGATGAGCAATTACGTGGTTAAAATAGGCGCTATCTTTTTGATGCTGTGCGGATTGTTCCCGAAGGTAGGAGCATTGATTGCCATCATTCCCATGCCTGTTTTTGGCGGCGGTCTGCTCATCATGTTTGCTTTCATTGCTACTTCCGGGATTACCCTTATTACTTCCGGAGGACTTACCAAACGCAACCTGCTTATCGTAGCGGCTTCCTTAAGCTTGGGTTTGGGGTTGTCCGGGGTGCCAAACGCATTGCAGTATTTCCCAGAATGGGTAAAACTGATTTTCTCCGGAGCAGGAATTGTGCCTGCAGCTATTGTGGCTCTCATTCTTAACATTGTCTTGCCGGCAGACCAGCCCGGAAAGACCGGTTCCGAAGCATAATTACGCCCGGAAGCAGAGTGCCCTTTCTTTTATAAAATCTAAAGGTCTCCATGTTCTGACTGGTAAGGGAAAGGACCCGGCCATTCGGAAAACATGGGGCCTTTTTTCTGAGCAATACTTTTTTAGATTTTGATAAAAAATAATTTAAAAGAAAGAAGGATTTTGGCAAAACAAGTGGAACTAATAATATAGTTGTCTGACATCTAAACAAGCCAGCATGGGGGAGTGAGACCGTGTTTCAATCAAGGGCACCGCTGTACATGGAAATAGCCAAGGAATTGAAGAAACGGATTACAGACGGAGTATATGCTCCCGGACAACAATTACCTTCTGAGCCGGAATTAGCTGCTCAATTTGGTGTGAGTCGCGGAACATTAAGAGAGGCTTTGTCGGTGCTGGAGAAAGAAGGCGCCATTCGCAGGAGACACGGTATAGGTTCCTTTGTGGAAGCGCATTATAATAAAGTGGTTGCCGGTATGGAAAGGTTGGATCCCCTGATTGATACCATCCGGCGATCCGGGTATGAAGCCAAGGATCAGGTCCTGTCTATCAGGGAGACAAAAATCGACGCCAAAGGAGCAGAAGCCCTGGAAGTGGAGGTAGGTTCTGTCGGCTATGTCATTGAGAGCATCCGTTTGGCCGATCAGGAACCGGTGATCTACTGTTTTGATTTACTCCCCGGGTGGCTGGTACCAGACCCCGCCTTACTGGAAAACCGTTATCGGACTGATTCCTTGTCCAGCTTTCTAAAGGATACTTGTCAAGTTAAACCTTACCAGTTTATTTCTACGGTCAGTGCCGTATTACCCTTTCCCAAGACGATGAGGATTTTGGGCATTGATAAGAAAAGCCCCTTAATTTTAATTGAGGGTACATTGTACGACGAAAATGGGAAACCTTTAAACTATGGCAAACAGCTATTCAGATCCGATAAGTACCAGTTCCATTTAGTCCGCAAGTAGTCCCCTGATCAGGATTACTCTGAATAATAAACAAACACTATTACCGTATTATCGTTAAGGAGGTGAAGGCAAAAACGAGCTTTGTAGTGGATGCAGTCAAATCGCACAAAGATCGAGCAATCGTTTTTTGCTTGAACCAAAAAAATATTAGTCAAGGAGTAGATGGGTAAATGGATTTCAAAGAGATTCTAAAAAAAGCTGAGTCGTACAAGCCGGAAATGTCCAAGTTCCTGCGGGATTTAATTGCTATCCCCAGCGAGAGCTGTCAGGAAAAAGGGGTCATTCACCGGATTAAAGAGGAAATGGAAAAAGTCGGATTCGACAAAGTGGAAATCGATCCCATGGGCAACGTGTTGGGTTATGTTGGTCGTGGGAAACACCTGATTGCCATGGATGCTCACATCGACAACGTGGGTGTTGGGGATCGCCGCCTGTGGGAATTTGATCCTTATGAAGGCAAAGAAGACGATGAATGTGTTTACGGCCGTGGTGCTTCCGACCAGTTAGGCGGCATGGCTTCCATGGTTTACGCCGGTAAAATCATTAAGGACTTGGGTCTGGAAGATGATTACACCCTGCTCATTACCGGTACTGTTCAGGAAGAAGACTGTGACGGCCTGTGCTGGCAGTACATTATCAATGAATTAAAGATCCGTCCGGAATTCGTAGTGATCACCGAGCCCACCAGCTGCCGGATCTATCGTGGTCACAGGGGCCTGATGGAAATCAAAGTTACCACCGAAGGTGTCAGCTGTCACGGTTCAGCCCCTGAGCGGGGAGATAACGCTATTTATAAAATGGCGCCCATCATCAATGAACTGAAAGCATTGCACGAAAACTTGACTGACCATCCCTTCTTGGGCAAAGGTTCTTTGACTGTTTCCGAGATTTTCTTCACTTCTCCTTCTCGCTGTGCAGTTGCTGACTCCTGCACCATCTCTATCGACCGTCGTCTGACTGCCGGTGAAACTTATAAGTTTGCTTTAAAACAAATTGAAAACTTGCCTGCAGTAAAAGCTGCCAACGCCAAAGTGGAAATGTATACCTACGAGCGTCCCTCCTGGACCGGTCTCGTATACCCGACGGAATCCTACTTCCCCACTTGGCTCATTGAAGAAGATCACCCGGCAAACCTTACTCTGGTGGAAGCCTACAAAGGCCTGTTCAATGAAGAACCTGTTGTAGACATGTGGACTTTCTCCACCAACGGTGTTTCCATTATGGGTCGTTACGGCATTCCTTGTATCGGATTTGGTCCCGGTGCGGAAAAAGAAGCCCACGCTCCCAACGAAAAAACCTGGAAGGATCACCTGGTTAAAGCTGCTGCCATGTATGCCGCCATCCCCGGCATTTACGTCAAGAAATATGCTGACAAGATGCCGGAAGCAACGGAAAACCTGGTTGCAGTAGAAGACTAACAAATCTTTAATTTAATATATATATAAATAAGGAGGAGTATTCAGATGCAAACAGTTTTCAGAGGCAGACATTTCATTACCCTGAAGGACTTCACCAAAGAAGAAATCGACACCATGCTGGATGTGTCCTTTGACCTGAAGCGGAAGTTCGCCATGGGTATTAAAACACCTTACCTGGAATATCAAACCATTTTCCTGATGTTCTTTGAACAGTCCACCAGGACCCGTAACTCCATGGAAGCCGGTATCGCTCAATTGGGCGGTCACGCCAACTTCCTGGACACCAGCAACATGCAAATTGCCCACGGTGAATCCGCTAAAGATACCGCTGTGATCCTGTCCCGTTTCGGCCACGGTATTGCCGTCCGGAACTGTTTCTGGGAACAAGGTAACAAGTATATCACCGAAATGGCCCAGCATTCTTCAGTGCCGGTCATGAACCTGCAGTGCGACCTGTATCACCCCTTCCAAGCTTTGGCCGACTTGATGACCATGCAGGAAAAGCTGGGTGACGTGCGCAAGAAGAAAGTCTCCATTATCTGGGCTTACGCAACCAGTCACAAGAAGCCTATTTCCGTACCTGTTTCCCAAGTATTGCTGTTCCCCCGTTACGGCATGGACGTTTGCCTGGCTTACCCCAAGGGCTGGGAGCTGCCTGACTGGGTTATCGAAGAAGCCAGAAAGTTTGCCGAAGAAAACGGCGGTAGCTTGACCATCACCCACGATGAAGAAGAAGCTTACAGAGATGCAGACATCGTTATTCCCAAGAACTGGGGCAGCTGGGTCACCAACCAAAGTGATGCAGTAGTGGACGATGCCTTAGAAGCTCAAAAACATTGGAAGTGTACTGAAGAAAAAATGAAACTGGCTAAGCCTCATGTCATGTACATGCATGCTCTGCCTGCCGACCGTGGTAATGAAGTAGAAGACTCAGTAATTGACGGACCTCACTCTATCGTTTATGACGAAGCTGAAAACAGAATTCATACCGCTAAAGCAGTTATGACCCTACTCATGGGCGGCAAGTAATTGAGCATAAATAAGCAAGAAGCCCCGCTTGACCGGCGGGGCTTCTTGCTGTGTAAAATTAATACAGAGTAATTATAAGCAAAATTTATTAAAGAGTACTTTACAATAGAGGAAGGACATGGTACAATACAAGCAGAACGTGCAAGAAATAACTTTCACATAAACTGTACATACAGACGGGCATGACAGGTGCGGGAGAGTTCCCTTGCGGGACACCGAAGGAGCAAGTTTCAAAGTGCCGATTTGAAACGAAACTCTCAGGTCAAAGGACCGTACCTGGACTCACCTCTGGAAAGTATCCGTTGGACACCGAAGGAGTAACACTCTCAGGTTCCTAGACAGAGCACAGGCAATGGTGCCTGTGCTTTTTTGTCCCTTGATTGCACTAAAATTCACAAAACTTTGTAGTTTTGTGGTAGTGTTTCCCTCCGTCTATCTTGCTCGCATAAAAATGGCCGTTGAACCAACACTAATCCCAGGCGCAGATTATTTGGCGCGACAGGAGGGTCTGTCAAATGAAACCAATTTTGATCAGCAATAATCCTTTAGTATGGCGCACCTATCCTGAAACGATACAAGTTCAGGGTTCTTTCAAAGAAGTCCTATTAAGAGCGCGCGACCAGATCCATCGCGGGCAACGGTTGCTGACCCATCCCCTTACGGGCAGCTTGAAACCCAATCAAACTCCCTACAAATCAATTTTGTTAACTGAAAATACCGGCGTTAAAACAGTGGATCTGGTGTCTCTCCAGCTGATCGAAAAATCCCTGGCGACAGTTGAAAAATTAGGTTTGGTCCGAATGCCTCTACCGGACAGGATCCTTGCCGATTACCAGGCTATCGATCTGTCTTTTGTAGAAGCTGCCTGGGACAGCTTAAGGCCCTTAGGTGTAAATACAGCTAAGAACTGAACAAAGGAGGAAATTACATGGAACAACAAACGTGGGACATCGTGATTGTGGGCGGCGGACCTGCCGGGTTGGCAGCAGGTGTTTATGCCTCCCGGGCAAAGCTTTCCGCTGTCATACTGGAAAAAGCCAAACCCGGCGGGCAAGCTGGGACAACTGAGGAAATGGAAAATTACCCGGGCTTCGGCAGGGGCGCTACCGGTCCGGGGATTGTGGAAGCAATGCGAAAGCACGCTGAAGAATTCGGCACCAAAATCGTGAAAGATGAAGTGGTGGAAGTGGATTTCAGCGGTGCGGTTAAAAAGGTGACCACCAAACAGGGTCATGTCTATGAAGGCAAGGCCGGCATCCTCTGCCCCGGTGCCAAACCCAGATCCCTCAATATCAAAGGGGAAAAGGAATTCATTGGCAAGGGGGTCTCCTGGTGCGCCACCTGTGATGCAGATTTCTTCGAAGAACTGGATGTGGTGGTCGTAGGCAACGGGGATGCGGCTATTGAGGAAGCCATGTATTTGACTAAATTCGCTGAATCCGTCACCGTCATTGTCATTCATGATGAAGGGATCCTGGATTGCAATAAAGCCAGCGCAGAAAAAGCCTTTGCCATTCCCAAAATGAAATGGGTCTGGAACTCCGTTTTGGAGGAAATCAAGGGCGACGGTTTGGTGGAAAAAGTGGTGATCAAAAACTTGAAAACCGGGGAGCTTTCTGAGTTAGAAACCAACGGGGTGTTTTTCTTCGTGGGTACCGTTCCCCAAACGGGCTTCCTTGAAGACAAGGTGGAGTTGGATGCCCATGGGTACATTGTCACCAATGAAAAAATGGAAACCAGTGTGCCCGGGGTATATGCAGCAGGAG
>JAAZDD010000242.1 GCA_012512955.1 Clostridia bacterium | reverse complement strand
GTCTCCAAGTTTGCCTTGGAACCTACCACCGGTAGTGGCTCGCTGCCGTTCCGGGAATCGGGGGAGACATCATCGCCGACGGCCAAAGCCCATCCCCCTGCCGCCAAGGTCAACAGCACCGCCATAATCCCTGCCAACCGCTTGAACATGGTTTATTCCCTTCCTTTCCATGGTATTCAGCCAATTTTCCCTTATGGACGTATGAGGACGGGAAATAGTTCCAATAACGGTTGTCCCTTTTCAGGAACTCCAAAACCTTAATTACTGAAAACCGAGCGCCGGAGTTTTTCTGCCAGGGCAGTATACCGGAGGGTGGTCCGGTTATTGGCAATGGCCCTTGCCAACGCTTGCCTGGTTCCTACCAGTACCACCTTTTCCTTGGCCCGGGTGATGCCCGTATACAATAAATTCCGGGCCAGCATATAATAATGCTGTTGACTGACCGGCATGATGACAATAGGCACTTCACCGCCCTGGGCTTTGTGAACGGTCATGCAATAAGCAAGGGACAACTCCTCCAACACTTCTTCCCGGGAATACTCTATTATTTCGCCCCGCACTTCAACCAAAATTTCCAGTTCCTGACCGGTTTTGGGGTCCGGCGGGATGATCTCGGTGATAAAACCTACATCCCCATTAAACACTTGTTTGTTATAATTATTTTTTAACTGCATCACCCGGTCCCCTTCCCGGTAGACCGTTTGTCCCACCTGGACCTGCCTGGTCTCAACATGGGGCGGGTTTAAAGCTTCCTGTAAGAGGTTGTTAAGGGCCACGGTCCCGATTGGGCCTTTATGCATGGGAGACAATACCTGAAGATCCCTCAGGGTATAGCCCAATTCCATAAACCGCAAAGCAGCCCTTTTGATGATCTCAGCCACGGCTTCCGGGGCATCATGCTCCAGGAAGAAGAAATCCCCTTTGTTATGATCTATTTCCAAAGGCTCCCCTTTATTGACCCGGTGGGCATTGGTCACAATCTGGCTGTCAGCCGCCTGCCGGAAAATATGGGTCAGCTTAACGGCAGGCACCCCAGCCGTGAGCAGGTCATGAAGTACGTTACCGGGACCTACACTGGGCAACTGGTCCGCATCTCCCACCAGTAACACCCTGGTCTGCGCAGGATCCACCGCATTGAAGAGCATGGCTGCCAAGCTAATATCCAGCATGGACACTTCATCAATGACCAACAGGTCACAATCCAAGGGGTTTTTGGCATCGTGTTCCGGACCCTCTCCCGGACGAAAACCCAGGAGCCGGTGGATGGTCCCGGCTTCTTCACCGGTAAGCTCCGCCAAATTCTGGCTGGCTCTCCCGGTGGGACTGGCCAACAACACCTTCGCTTCTTCCTTCAGCTTCCGCAGCACGGCGATGACCGCATTGACAGTCAGGGTTTTGCCGGTACCCGGTCCCCCGGTAAGGATACTCAGTCCCTTCTCCATCACCATCCGCACTGCTCTTTTTTGTTCCCCGGCCAATTCAATTCCTGTTTCCACTTCAAAGGCTTCCAGGCATTCCTCAATTCTGTCCCGAGAAGCGGTCGGCTTGGGGTAACATAATCTGCCTATTTGCTGAACCACTTTTTCCTCAGCATCATAAAGACGGCGAAGATAAACCCGTTCCCCCTCCCTGACCAGTTCCTGATTGGCCAGAAGCACTTCCAAGGCCTCCAAGTGTTTGGTTTGTTCTTCTTCTCCATACTGCTGCAATAAATCCTGTATCTTCTGCAACAACTCACTCTGGGGCAGGAAACAGTGGCCCTGCCCTTCCGCTTCCGACAGCAGGTGTTTTAAAGCCGCCTGGAGACGACAAGGGGCATCTCCCGTCAATCCCAGATTCTTGGCAATCAAATCGGCCCGGAAAAAACCAATCAAAGTAATCTCCGCCAGCAAATAAGGATTCTCTTTCACCGCACTGATGGCATTAAATCCCCAAGCCTGGTAGGCTTTAACGGCCATGTTGGCAGTCAAACCATAGGGGAGCAGCGCCGACAAAACATACTGCAGTTCCAGGTTTTCCGCCAAAGATAAATAAATTTCCTCTGCCTGGCGGCTGTTGATCCCTTTGATACCGGCCAGTGCCTGAGGCCCCTGTTCCACAATGATTTTCAGGCATTCCTCTCCTAATTCTTCCACAATGGCTGCCGCTTTCTTGGGACCGACATTTTTCACATTGTCCGTCAAATACTCGATAATCTGCTCCCTTCCGGAGGGCAGGGAGATTTCAAAACGCTCCACCTGAATCTGGGTACCGTATTTAGGGTGTTTCTTCTCCACGCCCCAGATCCGGATTTCTTGCTCCCTTTTAACACCGTAAAGGGGCCCCACAATGGTAACCGTCTCCTCCCCTGTTTTAAAACGGGCTACGGTAAAACTTTCATCGGGAGACTGGTAGACTATATGTTTAACAGTGCCGGCAAGAGCACTGATTTCCATAAATGATCACCTCTGGTAATGGGCTTTGCTGACCACGTTAGCAATTCGCAAAACAGCTGCTTAATTCCTGCCTTAGCCGGCACATGAAAAAGCCCACCTTAATCGTGGGCTGAGAAATTTCTAGTCTTGATGATAACGGGCCAAAATCCCTTCCAACATTCTGGCGTGCCTTGCCTCATCCTTGGCAGATTCATTGAAATAATCCCTGGCGGTTTCCAGACCCAAAGCAGCGGCTTTATCGGCAGCTTCCTTCTTGCCCCGGGTGGCAAAGGTCTCTCCTTCCAGCATCTCTTTCAGGTTTTCCCATATGTTATCTTCAATCATGCCGTTCAATTCAGCAAAACGGGCGGCATGTTCTGCTTCTTCCCAGGCAATGGTCTTCAACACTTCCGCAATTTCCGGGTAGCCCTCCCGCTGGGCCTGCCTGGCCATGGCCAAATACAGGCCCACTTCACCGGTTTCCCCGGTAAAATTCTGCTTCACGATTCGCTCCAGTTCCGTTCCCCTGGTTTCCCCCAACAGGTTTTCCACCGTCAAGTTCCTTTTCGTCATAGACATCCTCCTTTATTCTTTAGTTTTATGTTTCTGAAAAGACGCCATTATTCGTTCTGTTTTTTCCCGGTCCCGGTTGCCTAATTGCTGCAGGTACTTGACATTGCTACCCCGGTATTCCTGGGGCTCCCCAAACAGGATCACTTCCAAAGCGGAACGAACAAGATTGACCACACAATCTTCGTCATGATAAATATGGCAGTTCCGGCACTGGTTGAGCAGAAAACCGATAAAATCGATCACTTTTTCTTCTTGATATACTTTGGTATCATCGTAAGGCAAACCGTCTATCCCGTTTTCGATAAAATCATCATTTTGTTTCAAAGCAATCAGCAGGTTCTTTTTACAATAACCGATCAGGCACTTTTCATTTTCGCAGGACGGACAATCCAAACAGCAGGTCCCGATGGCTTCAATCAACCCTTCATAATCAATGAATACGGTCAATCATCATCCCTCCTTAGCAATAAAAACTATCGCTATTTATTATTATAATTCTTCAATTAGACCCTTTTTCCTGCTAAAATTTGCTAAAGTTAAATAAAGGTTAATAAATTAGTAAGAATTTCGGTATACCAACAAAAGGGAAAGTCTGCTGACCGTTTCCTTAAGCAGACTTTCCCTTTTTCTCAATCAATCCTTTGTTGCTTATTCCGTTACATAAGCCGAATTCCCGGTCAGATAAGCATGCCGATTGGTCCCGTCCAGGACCACCCTCACTTGATGAGTTTGACCGTCATCCACCAGGGAGATTCCCTCAGCCGCCGGTTCACCGTCAAGCCAAAGATTCCCCACCCCCCTGTTAACCCGGTGTGGGTTTTCCACTACAATCTGGTAAAGAGTTTTGCCGTAACGATAATTGATTTCAAAGCCGGGCCATTCCTTGGGAATGCACGGATTGAGGCACAGTTTGTTACCCTGGAGCTTAAACCCCAGGATATCTTCCAGGCCGACCCGGTAGAGCCAGCCGGCGGCCCCGGTGTACCAGGTCCAGCCTCCCCGGCCTTCCTGGGGACTCACCGTGTAGACATCGGCCGGCACCACATAGGGTTCCACCTTGTAGACGGCACATTCAATGGGAGTCCGGGCGTGGTTGACAGGGTTAATCATATGGAACAATTGACCCGCCTTATCTCCCTGGCCCAGCATGGCAAAGGCCTTGATCACCCAGATGGCGGCATGGGTATACTGGGCCCCGTTTTCCCGGACCCCGGCCACATAACCTTTAATGTAACCGGGTTCTAAATCCCCCTTTTCAAAAGGAGGAGTAAACAGCTTAATCAAGCCCAAATCCCGGTCCACCAAGTTCTGTTCAACAGCCGCCATGGCGGCTGCCTGGCGTTCCTCCCGTTCCCCGCCGGCAATGACCGCCCAGGATTGGGCCAGGGAATCAATGGAACACTCACTGTTGGCAGCGGAACCCAAAGGGGTACCGTCATCAAAATAGGCCCGACGGTACCAGGCTCCGTCCCAACCTGCTTCCTCCAGGGCACCGGCCAAGTGCCGGATCATTTCTTCAAAATGGGCGGCTCGCCGGTAATCCTCCATCCGCAAGCAAACAGGCACGAATTTCTTCAAAATGTAATAAAGGAACCAGCCCAGCCAGACACTTTCCCCTCTCCCCCGGTTACCCACGGTACTCATCCCGTCGTTCCAATCTCCGGAGCCCATTAAAGGTAAGCCATGGTCTCCAAACCGGAGGCTGATCTCAATGGCCCGGACACAATGTTCGTACAAGGTACCCTTCTCCGGGGATACGCTGGGAGTAAAATATGTTTCATCTTCTCCCGGCGCCAATTCCTCCCCTTCCAGGAAAGGGGCTTCCAAAGTCAAAATACCGTAATCCTCCGTCCGTTCCAGATACTCCACCAGTACATAAGGCAGCCATAGACGGTCATCACTGAACCTGGTCCGGACACCCCGGTCACCGGCCCCGGGATGCCACCAGTGAAGGACGTCCCCTTCCTTAAATTGATGGGCTGCATGAAGCAAAAGTTGTCCTTTGGTGATCGCCGGATCGATGTAAATGGCATTAAGGCTGTCCTGCAACTGGTCCCGGTACCCATAAGCACCTCCCGATTGGTAGAAGGCAGAACGGGCCCACAGTCGACAGGCAATATTTTGATACATGAGCCAACCATTCATCATCAGGTCCATGGTGGAATCAGGGGTTCTCACCTGAACCACACTTAAAGTAGTCTCCCAGTAAGACTTTACTTGTTCCAGGGCCTTTTTTGCCCGTTCCGGATCCCGGTAGTGACGAACCAACCGCACCGCCTGCTCTTGTTGCTGCGCCTGTCCTAACAAGAAGACCAGTTCCTTTTGCTCCCCGGGACGGATTGTGACCGTGACCTGCAGGGCAGCGCAGGGATCCAAACCGGCCCCAACCTGATTGGACAAATTCTCCCTTGCCAATCCCTCCGGTTGAGCCTGTTGCCCCCGGGGCCCCAGGAATTCCCGCCTGTCTCCTGTATAGGAAACAACTTGTTCTGAGGCTCCTACAAAGACCTCCCGATCAGGAAAATCACTCTGGTAAGCATTGCGGACAGAGAAGATCTGTTCTTCCGGGTTAAACCCGGTCACCAGGTAGGGAGCAGTTATTTCTTCATGGACTCCCAGTACCGGCCGCAGGAAATAAAACAGGCTGACGGTACGCGCCTCCTGGGTATGGTTGGTCAAGCCCAGGAGAGTGACCTTCACCGGATCCTCCAAAGGAACAAAGACCGTCTGCTCCTGTTCCAATCCATGGCTGTGATGATGAAAGCGAGTATAGCCCAAACCATGATGCACGGTGTAGGCCGTCTCCTCCCGCACCGGCTGGGGAGTAACGGTCCAGATTGCTCCGGTATCCTCATCCCTTAAGTAAAGGGTTTCTCCGGGAGGATCCGTCACCGGATCGTTGGACCATTGAGTTAATTTGTTTTCCCTGCTGTTTTCCGCCCAGGTGAACCCGGCGCCGCTCTCGGATATCTGGAAACCGAATTGCCGGTTGGCGATAACATTGAGCCAGGGTGCCGGGGTATTAATCCCTTCCCGCAGGCGGATCACATATTCCTTCCCGTCCCGGTTAAAGCCCCCGTAACCGTTCCACAACTGGAGGTCCACTGTTTCTTCCGGACCGGGAGGAAGGCTCCTCTTTCTAGCAAACTCTTTCCGGGAAGGCAACTGCCGCTCCCGCCAACATAGCTGGGCCCTGATTTGGAGCTTAGCATCAATGACCAACCTGGCCACGGTGAAGAAAAGAAGACGATCTTCTTCAGGCATGGATTGGGACTGCCGCAAGAAAATGCCTCCCGGCCGGTCCAGTAAGTGCCTGGCATAACTGATGGCCACCGTGTCCCGCAACAAATCCTGCAAAGGCTGCAAGTAGCGGCTGTTGTCCTCATTCAAGATGACCAGGTCCACTGTAAGTCCTTTCATGCGCCAGTACTCATGGGCCTTCAACATCTCCTTCACCATTTCCAGACCTTCCCTGCTCTCCACCGTCACCAGCACAATGGGGTGATCACCGGAAATTCCGTAGGCCCACAGACCCGGCTGTCCTTTCCGGTTGCCGGCAATTTGTTCCCCCTGCTTGGCCTTCAAGGGACTGGTAAACATCAAATGAGACAGCAAATCCTGGTACAAGGCAATTTGGTCTCCCGTCAAATTGAGGAACTGGGCCTCCACCTGGCTTCTGGTTTCCGCAATTTCAAAGGCCCGGTTAATGACCTCCTGCTGCCGGTATTTCCCCGCCAAAGCCAGGGCCTGCTCCCTGGTTTCCCCGTAGCCGAAGAGCCAGGTAAGAGTAACCGTTTCTTCAGGTTTGACCCGGACCCGGCGCCTGAGGCTGAAAATAGGATCCAAAACAGTGCCGGTCATGCCGGAAAGGGGTTTTTCCAAGGCTTGGGGCTCCGCCAAGGTACGGTTTCTCCCCAAAAAACTGCCTCGATTGGTTTCATACTGGAGCTGGCCGATGGTTTCACCTTCCACCACCAGGCTATGAAAAGCCCAGTGGGTGGGCTGGTGTTGAGACCGGGGGCGGCGGGAAGCCAGCAATATTTCCTCTTCAGGCAGGGCCTCCGTTTTGACAAAGAGGCTGCTGAAGGCAGGATGGGCCAAATCCCCCTGGTGATCTCCCAAAACCAGTTCGATAAAACTGGTCAACTCCAAAATAACTTCGTGCGGACCGTCATTGGCAATGATCACCCGCCTGATTTCCACATCATCTTCGGGCGCCACCAGTACTTCCGTATGGGTGGTAAGCAAATCATCCCTGCGGACAAAAACCGCTTTACCCAACAGGAAAGTGGCCTGGCAGCTGTCCGCTTCCGTCTTTAAGGGTTCAAAAGAGGGATTCCAAACCTTACCGGTCTCCAATGACTTGAGGAAAAGTTGGAACCCATAACTGCCCCGGAGAATATCGCTGCGCCACCGGGTCTATTGAATCCCTTCCCTCCGGCTGTAACCACTGCCTCCTTCCGTAAGCAGCAGTGAATACCTGCCGTTGGACAAGAGGTGACAATGAGGCAGTTCCCGGGTCCCGGTTACTTCCACGGAGCGGGCAAAGTCTACGGTTTCCTTTTCACCGGCAGTTAAAGGATGCACTTCTTCCTTATAATCCTTGGTGATGATGGCCCGGGCCGGCACCTTCTCCTCCAGGAGTATTTCCCCGCTCCTAATTAGGGGGTTAGCATGGAAACGCCGCTGCAGCACCCCGTCGTGGAGCAAGTTATTGATGGCCGCCAAACTCATCCCCAGGTGGTGGGCCATGAAACTGGCTACCACTTTCCGGTGTTCCCCGGCGGGCAGTCTTTCCGGAGTATAATCCACCGCTTCGTAAAGTCCGTACTCTCCTTCCAAACCGTCTTTTAAAAGGCGCCTGATATTGGCCATGGCTTCTTGAGGGGTGAAAGGCAACGCCAGCAAAGTGGAATAGGGTGACACCACCATATCCTCAATGAGGCCACGCTTTAAACCCAGGTCCGGCACTCCAAAAGCCTTATATTGGTAGTTCAATTGCAAGTCAAAAGCATAATAACCGGATTCCGAAGTACCCCAGGGAACCCCTCGCCGGTCTCCGTAGAGCTTTTGTGCTTTCAACACGGTCCGGTAGGTCTCGTGGAGCAGTGTGGCAGGATAATGCTTCATCACCAAAGGAGGCATGAAGTATTCAAACATGGTCCCGGTCCAGGAAACCAGTCCTTGGCGTCCACAGGCTTCTGACAATGCTCTGCCCAGCTTAAACCAGTGTTCCTTGGGCACTTCTCGCTTGCAGATGGCCAGGTAACTGATTAACCTGGCTTCCGAAGCCAGTAAATCATAGTAGGAATTGGTAATTTTTTCTTCTTCCTTGTTATAACCGATGGCAAACAAATGAT
>JAAZDD010000241.1 GCA_012512955.1 Clostridia bacterium | reverse complement strand
TGGTACAAGGGCTCACCCAGGGAACCGGGTTCCTTGGTCCGGTCCAAAACAGCGATCCGGGTTACCGTCGGCGGCAACACATCCAAGAAATAGTCGGCGGCAAAGGGACGGTACAGGTGTACTTTGATGACCCCGACTTTTTCTCCCTGGGCCAGCAGGTAATCAACGGTTTCCTCTATGGTTTCGCAGACAGAGCCCATGGCTACAATTACGTACTCAGCATCGGCAGCTCCGTAGTATTTGAAAGGACGATAGTCCCTGCCGGTTAATTGGGCAATCTGCTGCATGTAATCATTGACAATGTCAGGTACCTGAGCGTAAAATCTATTGGCAGCTTCCCTCCCCTGGAAATAAATATCGGGGTTTTGAGCGGTACCTCTGGTTACCGGATGTTCCGGATTCAAAGCCCGCCGGCGAAACGCTTTCACTGCCTCCCAATCCACCAGCTTCGCTAAATCTTCATATTCGAGTACTTCAATCTTTTGTACTTCATGGGAGGTCCTAAAACCGTCAAAAAAGTGGAGAAAAGGAACCCGGGACTTGATGGCGGCAAGATGGGCCACCCCGGCCAAATCCATAACTTCCTGGACACTGCCGGCAGCCAACATGGCAAAGCCGGTCTGACGGCAAGCCATTACATCGGAATGATCGCCAAAAATGGATAAAGCATGGGCTGCCAAAGCACGGGCAGACACATGGAAAACTCCGGGCAACAATTCTCCGGCAATTTTATACATATTGGGAATCATCAGAAGCAAACCCTGGGAAGCAGTAAAAGTAGTAGTCAAAGCACCGGCAGCCAAGGAACCGTGTACCGCACCGGCAGCGCCTGCTTCCGACTGCAGTTCCTTGACTTGTACCGGCTGCCCGAAAATATTCTTTTTACCATAAGCGCTCCATTCATCTACCAGCTCCGCCATCGGAGAGGACGGAGTGATCGGATAGATAGCTGCTACTTCGGTAAAAGCATAGGCTACATGGGCTGCTGCTGTGTTCCCATCCATGGTTTTCAACACTTTCGACATTGTTCTTCCTCCTCACTGTAAGTTAATCAAACTTAATGCCCAGGGAAATTATTAACCCAGGCACAACCATTGACCGCACAAATTGAACCATTCACCGTAAATTTTCTACCACTCACAGTTTACTGCCATCTTCATCCCCTGTCAACTGTTGTGGGCCAAATTCTTTAGTATTGTGAAGATTCCCTTTTTTCTAACGAAATCCTGCTTATTTTTGAAAGAAATTGAGCCGGTTTCCCTTACCGGGGTAAACCGGCTCACCGTCATCAAACACTATTTTGCCTGCAAATTCTCTTCCATGACCTTTTCCACGGCCCGGACGATATTCTGATAGCCGGTGCAGCGGCAGAGGTTCCCTGCCATTCCTTTTTTAATTTCCTCCCGGCTCAGCTTCTCACCGCTCTCCACCAATACCGTTGCTGACATGACAAACCCGGGGGTGCAGAAACCGCACTGGATGGCTCCTTCGTCTACAAAGGCTTGTTGAATCCGGGACAGATTGCCGTTTTTCTCCTCGCCTTCAATAGTCCGTATTTCCTTCCCGTCCGCCCAAATAGCCAGGTAAATACAGGAATCCACCGTTTCCCCGTTGATTATCACCGTACAAGCCCCACATTCCCCTACTTCGCAGCCTTTCTTGGTACCGGTGAGATGCAGCCGGTTACGCAGAACTTCCAGCAGAGACTCCCTGACGTCCACATTCACACTTACTTCTTTACCGTTGACTGTAAAGGTAATGTTCCTGGTCTGCATCAGCATTCACCCCCAGCATTGCTAAAGGCTTGTCTCAAAGCCCGTTTGCTCAATTCCTCCACCAATTGCAACCGGAATTCCCGGGAGGCCCGCCAGGAAGTTCTCGGGTTAACCTCCGTCAGGGCTGCCTTGCCAAACTGCTCTACCAGTTCCTCGCTAAAGACCTGTCCCTTGGCCACTGCTTCGGCTGCAGGGACCCGGATGGGAGTAGGAGCGGCAACACCGAAGGCTAAACGGACGTCTTCCAGGATCTTTTTGTCTTTTACCTTGCACAGGACCACACAACCTAAAGTGGCAATATCCATGGCTTTCCGCATGGCGTACTTGATATAATAACCGCCAAATCCTTCATAGTCTTCACGGCTGATTAAGATAGCGGTCAAGATATCATCCTGTCCTAAAGCCACTTTACCGGGGCCCAAGTAGAATTCCTGAATGGGAACAACCCGCTCTCCCCGGCTATTGGCTATCCGGAGTTTGGCATTTAAGGCAAACAAGGTAGAAGCACTGTCGGCGGAAGTAGCTCCGTTACAGACGTTTCCTCCGATGGTGCCCACGTTCCGTACCTGGGGACCGCCTACCAATTCAACTGCTTGGCCTAAAAAGGGCAGGTGCTTCTTAATCAAAGGATCTTTGGCTAAATGAGTAAAGCTGGTCGCAGGACCGATGACGATGGTGCCGTCTGCTTCCATGGTCACACCGGTCAGTTCCGGCAACTGGTGAATACTGACTAAATCCACCCCGGCCAACCGGCCTTCCCGCACCTGAATCAATACATCGGTACCGCCGCAAATCAGCTTGGCTCCAGGGTTACTACGCAATAACTCGATGGCTTCTTTCACTGAATGGGCCTCAAAAATATTGCCTGTATCAAACATGATTACACCTCCCTAGATCAGCCCTGCTGCTTTAAATTTTTCCACCAGGCGTTGGGGATTCATAGGCAGTTCATTAAACTTTACTCCTGTGGCATCGAGGATGGCATTCCTGATGGCAGGTGCCGGTGTAATGGCCGGAGGTTCCCCTAATGCTTTGGCTCCAAAGGGACCGGTGGGTTCATAGGTCTCCACGAAAGCCACGCCGATATCAGGAGTATCCATAATGGTCCCTAATTTGTAATCCAGCAGATTGCCGTTTAAAGGTCTGCCGGTTTTCTGATCCAGGAGCAATTGTTCAGACAGGGCGTAACCGATGCCCATGCTGACGCCTCCGTGAACCTGACCTTCAGCCAGCAAGGGATTCACGATTTTACCGCTGTCATGAACATTGTAGATTTCCAGGATCTCCACCTTGCCCAGGGGCATGTCCACTTCCACTTCCACGAAAGTACAACCAAAGGAGAAACTGTTAACCCGGCAGTTATTGGAAACATCAGCGGTAATGGGAGCAGCCGTCAATTCATTGTAGTAGCTGTCCATGGCTACCTCTTCCACGGACATCACCTGTTCACCGCTGTGGGCCCAGACCACCCAGCCATTGACCACATCAAGGGCTTGCAGGGGAATATCCGTCATCCGGTGGGCCCGCTCCAATATTTTGGCTTTGACTTCCTCACCGGCTTTTTTCACCGCCATACCGCTCACATAGGTTTGTCTCGAAGCGTAGGCACCGGTATCAAAGGGAGTGACATCCGTATCCTGGGTAGAGATGACATGCACCTTGTCAAAGGGAATACCCATGGCCTCAGCCGCTATTTGACCCAGGGTGGTATCGGCCCCCTGACCGATTTCCGTAGCACCGATCTGCAGTTGCACAGAACCGTCCTGGTTCAGTACAATCCTGGCTCCTGCAATCTCAAAGAGAGGATAGGTTCCCGAGTTATAGCTGAAACAAGCCATGCCCAAACCCCGGCGTTTAGGCCCCGTCTGATTTTTCAGTTGCGCTTTCTTCTCATCCCAGCGGATAAGCTCTCTACCTCTTTTAATACATTCCCTGATCCCGTTGGAATTAACCCGGTTCCCGCTGATGGGGTCAACCCAACCTTCCTTTACCAGGTTTTTCTCCCGGAAAGCAATGGGATCCATGCCGATGGCCCTGGCAATATCTTCGATATGGCTTTCCAATGCGAATTTCACCTGGGGAATACCGTAGGCCCGCATGGCCCCGGTGACCGGCGTAGTGGTATAGACCGTAGTCCCTTTGTATCTAATGGCCTCCTGGGAATACAAACTACGATACTTGGTTCCTGCATTGGCTACAATGGCATGACCGTGGGAAGCATATCCGCCGATGGGTGAAATGGCTTCCAGGTCCCTGGCCACAATAGTGCCGTCTTTCATCACACCGGTTCTGATTTTAAAATGAATGGGATGCCGGGTACGGGTGGTGGTAAAGTTTTCCTCCCTGGAATACTCCAGTTTCACCGGACGTCCTCCCGTCAAGGTGGCCAGAAAGGCGTTTAAAGGCTCCTGGACTACGTCCTGCCGGTTGCCGAAACCACCGCCGATATAGGGCTTGATCACCTTCACTTTACCCCAGGGAATACCCAAAGCCTGTGCCACAACCCGGCGGACAATATGGGGAATCTGGGTGGAAGAAACAACAACGATGCGGCCGTCGCTCTCCTGATAGGCAAAGGAAATCTGGTTTTCCAGGTGACAATGCTGCACCCGGCTGGTGACAAACTCATCTTCAAAAACACAGTCTGCCTTGGCAAAGGCTGCTTCCAGATCTCCCACTTGCCATTCCGTCTTTTTCAGGATATTGCCGGTACCTTCATGGAGCTCCGTAGCCCCTTCCTTCAGGGCATCTTCCACCGTCAGAATTGGCTCATATTCTTCATATTCTACCTCAATCAGTTCCAGAGCTTTTTTGGCCGTCAGTTCGTCTACAGCCACCACTGCGGCAATTTCATCACCGTAGAAACGAATCCGCTGAGTGAGCAATAACCGGTCAGCCACATCCTGCTTCTCCGGATCCAGAGACCAGGGATGTCCTGCAGTAGTAAAAGGGATTCTGGGGACATCCTCATAGGTGACTACCAGTTCCACTCCCGGCAACGCCTTTGCCTTAGATACGTCAATACTTTTGACCCATCCGTTGGCGACGGTGGAACGAAACACTTTGGCCACCAGCATATTTTCCGTTGACAAGTCGTCCACGTATTTAGCCTGGCCTCGCACCTTGGCTACTGCATCAACTCTTTGTACTTTTGTTCCAACAGTGTGCATTTTCCTCTCCCCCTTTTTCTATTACTATTTTAAAATAATAGAGCCGCCAAGTTAATGGCTCCGTTGCCTCTGCCACAATCTACCGAAGGCCCAAGAATCCAAAAACCCTAGACTGGAGAGATAAAAAACACATACCACAACGCTCTCATAGCCTAGGGCAATTACGGTTGCCTGGTAGAAACGCCCGGTCCATAACACCAGGGCTTATATGAAAGAGGAAAGAAAAGTATTACATTGTTTTCTACGGTTTATTATAACTTAGCTCCGACCCCTTTTTCAAGATTATTTAGGAACAATGACCCCCGCCCCGGCACACTCCTTCCGGAGACATTTCCACTAGATTTCCCTGGAGATAATGTTCTATTGCTTCTTTGACGGTAGTCCCTTGCCCCATGTAAACTTTGATGCCAGCATTTTCAAATCCCATACGGGGACGAAGACCCATTCCACCGGCAATGATCGCATCGGTTCCGTGTTGAGCCAAAATATTCACCGGCACCAAACAGCCTCCTTCAGAATGATCAACGTTAGCTACATTCTGCTGGCTGACAATCTTTCCATCCGCAATATCTACCAAAACAAATACATCACAATGGCCGAAATGAGCGGAAACATCCGCCTCTAAACCTCCCTGGCCCATGGCCGGAACTGCCACTCTTTGTTTACTCATAAGATCCCGTCCTTTCTATTAAAGAAAATAACTATTACGTTATTTTTATATATATTATAAAAACAATCAGGATATATTTCAATAATATTAATTAGTTTAATTAATATTAGTTTTTGAACTAGATGAATCATTGGTGCGGCCGGAACATTTATCACCCTGTTGTCGTCCAATTTGGTGATGCATTTTTTGCATAGAACAGTAGCGGAGGATGACCAATTGAAAAAAAGATTACTTTTCACTGTTGTAATCGGTAGCCTGTTGCAACTGGGAATGATCCAACCGGTGGGAGCCGGACAGGAAATACAGAATAAGCTATTCATTGAACAACATGAAGCAATCATCGCCGGGGAAACCATACCTTTAGAGGTACCGCCCCGGGTTTGGCAGGGCACTACCATGCTTCCCCTGCGCTTTGTGGCGGAAAATATTTTGGAGGCAACTGTTGGTTGGGCGCAAACCACCCAAACCATTACCATCATTAAAGATGACACGATAGTTCAGCTCACCTTGAATAGTCCTAAAGCTTCGGTAAATGGGAAGACAGTCAATTTAGCGGTTGCTCCTTTTACAGAACAGGACAGGACACTGGTACCGGTCCGCTTTCTGGCCGAAACCTTTGGCTATGAAGTACATTACGACTCCGGGGAAAAATCTATTTCCCTGCGGCAAGCCAAGCCTCCTGTCGCTCAGTTTCGCCTGTCCGCTGAGACCATCGTCGCCGGTCAAAAATTATGGGCGGAAGACCTTAGTTATGATCCCTATGGCTATCCCCTTGTGGAACGCCGCTGGCAAATCAACCGGGATCCCAAACTGCGGACCAACGACCTAGCCTCAATTTTTTCCTCACCGGAACCGGGAGAATACATAGTGGGGCTCCAGGTGAAAAACAAGGCAGGCAGATGGAGTGAGTGGACGGAACAAATCGTCAAAGTAAAACCAAATGAACCCCCGCTGGTAGTGGAGTTACGCCCCGTCAAACCGGTCGTTGATCAGGGAGAGAAACTGGACTTCATCTACCGGGCGCAAAATGAAATATGGGAGGATATTGTAGAGGAGCGCTGGACTTACCGGCACCTCCACCGGGATATCAGGGGCAGTGGCAAACCCAGAGCCCTTTTTGCCCCAGGAGATTATGAAGTAACTCTTGAGCTTAAAGATGCTTACGGGAACTGGAGTAAGCCCGCCATTACCCAAATCACCGTAACGGACACGGTGAGACACAGCGAATTGGAATACAAGTTCCGGCAGCCTGTACCGGGAGAGGTGATTGACAACCCCTCCCAATTCAATTACAACCATCTGGTTTCGGAAGACAATTATACGTTCCGCACCGGCGGCCCCATCCTCCTGTTGAGTAACAGCCCGGAAACAGTGCCCGCTCCCGGTATTCTCTACAGGGACAAATTGTCCGGTTCCATCCGGGTCATGTTTCATCACATCAATAACTCTCCGGCAGTCCACCGGTTAGTGGTCATCGCCGAAAACCAGGGAAACGAAGCGATCACCCTAACCCAAACGAAAACCGTTACCCAGGGGCCTACCACTGACGTAATGCATTTGGGACAACTCTCCGCACTGGAGTATTTGCAGGCGCCCCAGCAGGAGAAGAATATCGTTCTGGAGCCCGGAGAAAAACATTTGCTGTATCAAAGCCCCACAACAGGTTGGAAACTGAACCATGCAATCACCGGTGTCTTTGACTTGACCAGCAGTGGCCCTGTCAGCATTACGGTAGCCGCTACCGGTTTAAATGACCGGTGGAATGGGGATACTCTCTCCCATTTGCCCTTGCTGCCCAGAGATATTCATCCCAGGGGAACCTTTCCCAACGCGGATCGTTGGGTAGAAGTTTTCCTGAACTCCGGTAAACCCAGGAAAATTGAAGTGGGTAAACACCAGCAAGGATTTGAGACCTGGCTCTCCGGGTACGATGCCTTAACAGGGGCTCCGGTGTCGAACGTCGGTAACTATGGCAGCATCTATTACTTGACATTTGTAGCTGAGGACCGCACCGGCATCCTCCTTAATCCCCGGGGACTAAACTTCTAAGGCGCTTTTACCGGTTTAGACGGTAAAAGCTACCGGGTGCCTGCCTCCGACAGTTTTTACGGCTCCAGGCGGGCTGCGGTTATCGGTGTCCTGGAACCGGGGGAAGCAAAGACTGTTATCTATATCCCTCCGAACGGTTCCGATGCGCCGGTGATCTTCGGTCTGATTCCGGAGGACTACTGGCACGAATTTTAGAACATTAAAAGGTTGCCAACACTCCCACCTGAAAACAATGTCGAAGGGTGGGAGCTTTTTTGATCAATTTTCCAATTACGACAGGAAAAAAGATAGATAAACCGAAGTAATTCGATATTAAGTAAATAAATTATAATTGGGGGGAAAAGTGCATGTGTTGTCGCAAAATTAGCTGCCTATTATTGATCTCTGTTCTGTTAGTCTCCCTTGTAGGTTGCAGTCAACCCGCTACTGACCCCGAAGCTCAGCCGCCACAAATTAAAGGGACCGTGCGGATTGGCAGTTTGTTGGGCCCTACCGGTATGGGTATGGTTAAACTCATGGATGACGATGCCCAAGGAACTGCTGCCCTGGACTATAATTTTATCCTGGTTGCCAGCCCGGATGATTTAGTGGCAAAGATAATTAACAAGGAAGTTGATGTGGCGGCGCTACCGACTAATTTAGCTTTATTGCTTTACAATAAGACAGAAGGCCAAATTCAATTGGCCGCTGTCAACACATTGGGAACTTTGTACTTATTAGCACAATCTGAGGAAATAAATTCTATTGCAGATTTGAAAGGCAAACAGATTTATATCAGCGGTAAAGGGGCTACGCCGGATTTCGTGATGCAGTACCTGTTGGAGCAGCACGGTTTGTCCATCGGCAAAGACGTTGCTGTCGACTACTTCATCCAACACAGTGATTTGGCTACCGCCCTGGCAGCCGGAGATGTGGATATTGGGCTGCTTCCCCAGCCCCATGTTACCACAGCGTTAATGAAAGGAGAACATTTGGGGATAGCCCTGGACCTCAATGAAGAATGGCAAAAAGCAACAGCAGAGAGCGGTAAACTCCCCATGGGCTGTATCGTAGTGCAAAAAGAATTTGCCGCAGGTGAAAAAAATACTTTCCGGCAGTTCTTGGCCGAGTACCGGGAATCCATAGCCTTTGTCACTGAGCCAAACAACTTGGACGAAGCAGCCCAACTGATGGAAAAGCACGGCATCCTACCCAACGCCGCCATTGCCAAAGCGGCCATACCCTACTGCAATATCGTTTATGTGGACGCCCTGAAGGCTCAACCTGACCTGGATCACTACTACCAGGTGCTGTATGACTTCGAACCTGGTTCAGTTGGAGGCAAACTGGCTGATGAAGGTTTTTACTACAGCGAATACTAAATTTCTTTTCAAAAACATAGGTATCCTGATTTTTTACTTGCTCATCTGGCAATTTGCCTACACCATCGTGCAGAAGGACCTCTATTTGCCTTCACCTTGGCAGGTGCTGCAGCGCTTGGCTGAATTGGTCAGAGAACTCCACTTTTGGCAGGCAGTGGCATTCAGTATGTACCGTGTAGGTTGGGGCATTGCCCTCTCCGTCGTTGCCGGAGTAGTCCTGGGTGTGATTGCCGGTTGGAGCAACCTTTGCTATAACTTGCTCCAACCCTTGGTCACTGCCATTAAATCAACACCGGTAATCTCCTTTATCATCATTGCCCTAATCTGGTTTTCCTCCTTCAACGCACCGGTCTTTATCTGCATCTTAATGTGCTTCCCTATCATCTGGACCAACATCGTAACCGGCATCCGGCAAGTGGATCAAAAACTGCTGGAAATGGCCCAGGTCTACAGGGTAAAGCGACCGGCTGTTTGGCACCGGATCTATTTACCCTCATTACTGCCTTATTTCACGGCTGCCGTAGTTACTTCATTGGGTTTGGGGTGGAAAGTGAGTGTTGCCGCCGAAGTATTGAGCCATCCTCAACATGCCATCGGCAGCCAATTAAACAGTTCTAAAGTCTATATGGATGCCGGCGGGTTGTTTGCCTGGACTTTAGTAGTGATCTTTTTAAGCCTACTCCTGGAAAAGATACTTGCCCACTGTCTCAACAAACTTAATAAACGAGGGTCCGGCTATGCAAAAGATCAGGATTAACTCCTTAAACAAAAAATTCCAAAATTTGGAGGTCCTAAAAGATTTCAGCATCGAATTTTCAGGGGACAAGATCCACTGCTTGTTTGGCCCGTCGGGGTGCGGAAAAACGACTTTGCTGCAATTGATCAGCGGTTTAACGGCACCGGACAGGGGAACTATTAACGGCATTGCCGGCCGTTCCGTCTCTTATGTCTTTCAGGAAGACCGGCTCCTGCCCTGGGCTACCGTGAAAGAAAACATCATGTTCGTCCTGGATCACAAGGCAACAAATAAACAGAAGGCCGAACAGATTTCAGAAAAATATCTTGCCTTGGTTGGCCTGTCCCAATTCCGCCACTATTTCCCGGATCAATTGAGCGGCGGAATGAAACAGCGGGTAGCCATCGCCAGGGCTTTTGCTTACCAAGGAGACATTTTGCTCCTTGATGAACCCTTTAAAGGTCTGGATTACGAATTAAAAAAGTGTTTAATGGACTACATCCTGGCTTATTGGCGGAGACACAAGCCCCTCTGTCTTTTCGTAACCCACGATCCTGATGAAGGATTGTACCTGGCTGATACCATTCACGTTTTTTCCGGGCCACCGCTAGGATTGACAAAACAACTGGTGATCAATATACCTCATCAAGAGCGGTTAGATAAGCCCGCCGAAATAGCGGAATTAAAAAGAACGCTTCTTGCGCCAAACAAAGCAATGACTGAGCAAACAAAAAGCCGGTGTTAGGAAGCAAAATCTTCCCTGACACCGGCTTTTCGTCCAGTACTTACATGATGCTGGGCAAAAAAGTAACAAGAGACGGAAACAACATCAGCAGTATGATACAAGCAATGATGGCCAGCAGAAAAGGCCAAATCCCCTTAAAAATGGTCTCCAGACTGACATCCTGGGCAACACCTTTGATCACATAAACGTTCATGCCCACCGGCGGAGTTATCACGCCCATGGCCACCACCATCACCATCATCACTCCGAACCAGATAGGATCATAGCCCAACAGGTCCACTACCACCGGATAAAAGATGGGGATGGTGAGCAAAACGAGGGCCAAAGCATCCAGAAAAAGGCCCAGCACAAAATAAATAACCAGGATTACACCCATCACGGCAAAGGGCGGTAGGGACAAAGCACCGGCCCAGGCGGCAAATTCAAAAGGGACCCGGCTGACCGCCATAAAGCGACCGAAAATAACGGCCCCGGCTACCAGGAGCATGATCATTGCCGTGGTTTTAGTAGTATCCAGTAAAGATTTTTCGAATTTTTTCCAGTCCAGTTTCCTCCCTACCAGCGCCACGGCCAGGACACCGCCGGCACCCACGGCCCCCGCTTCCGTAGGGGTGAACCAACCTGCAAAAAGGCCCCCGATGGATAAGCAAAAGACAAAGATAACCTCAAACAATCCGCCTTTCAGGGCTTCCCGACGCTCCTGCCAACTGAACTTTGGCCCCGGGGGCGCAACCTCAGGATTCCGGACCGCCAGGATATATACAACCAGCATGTACAACAACATCAGTACAATCCCCGGAACGATCCCAGCCATAAAGAGTTTACCGATTGACTGTTCCGTCGCCGTTCCGTAAAGGAGCAGGACCACACTGGGGGGAATCAGCACTCCCAGGACACCGCCGGCGGCAATGCCGGCAGTGGCCAGGGAATCGTTGTAGCTGTACTTCTTCATTTCCGGCAAAGCAATAGCACCGATAGTGGCTGCGGTGGCCGTATTGGACCCGCAAATGGCACCAAAGACGGCACACGCACCCTGGGTAGCAATGGCCAAGCCCCCGGGGTAATGGCCCAACATCCTATAGGCGAAAGTATAGAGCTGGCCGCCAATGCCGGAATAGTAGGCGAGAAAACCCATCCAAACAAACATGGCGATCACGCTTAAAGTGGCAGAAGAAAAATTGGCATAAATCTCTTTGGCCACCATACTTAAAGCCGCTTGGGGATTGGTAATGATGCTGAAACCGGCAAAACCGACCAGAGCCATGGCCAAGGCGATGGGCATCCGCAAAGCCAGCAACGCAAACAGAGCAGCAATACCGGCAATTCCAATCAAAAACTCATTCATGACCTCTGCCGCCTTTACCCAAACAATCCATCAGTTTAACCAATTGCACCAGGGCATAGGTGAAAAACCCCAATGCAACCAGGTAGATAAAAAGATGAACAGGTGTCTGGGTAGTGGGAGAAACCAATCCCCTGGCGGCACTGTCCGCTCCGTAGAGCACTAAACCCCAGCCACAGGCTCCCAGAAAAATAACGGTTAACAAATACACCATAGTATCAATCAAGAATCTGGCTTTGGGTTTTAAGCGGTCCACCAATAAATCTACGGCAATATGTCCTTTTCCTACGGCACACATGGCCAGCGCCAGACCCACAGCCACAGCGGTGAAGAAGCCGACAAATTCCATGGTGCCCAGAATTGGCTTATTAAACAGGACCCGCATGATCACATTGGCTACCACCAGCAACATGGTAATCACGATGCAAAAGGCAGCAATGCGATCCAGGAAGCGGCTGAGACTGAAAACAAGACTGCTGAACCGTCCGGTTTCAAAGACAGCAGGCAGACTAACTGATGCTTGATAGTTGATGGTTTTTTCAGATACCTGCTTCATTTTGATCCCACCTTATGATGATTAGTACTGCTGATTATATTTCTCTGCCAAACTTTTTACCAAATCCAGGGCCTCCTGCCCGGGCAGTCCTTGTGCTTCGGTATTGGCTACATACTCCTGCTGGATCCCTTCCACCTGCCGGATCCAACGCTCCGCCTCCGCCGGGGATAACTCAATCAGTTCCATTCCCATTTCGTTCAAGGCATAATCCAAAGCCTCCTGGTTCTGCCAATCCCACAGGCCCATGGCGGTGTTCTCGAAAAACTCCTCGTTTACGGCCAGAAATGCCTCCTGCACATCAGCAGGGAGGGAATTCCATTTATCCAGGTTCATGGTAATGAAAAACAGGGTATTATACAAGAAAGGTGTTTTCGTAATGTAATCGGTAACCTCGGCATTTTTCCAGCCTTTCAAAATTTCCATGGGTCCCAAATTGCCATGAACAACACCTTTGGACAAAGCTTCGTAAGCTTCCGACTGGGCCATGGCTTCCGGCACTGCTCCTAAAGCCTGCAGGGTTTTGGCACTGAGGCCCGTTCCCCGGATCAGCATTCCCTGCAAATCCTCCAAACTCCTCACCGGCTTTTTGGTGAACAGGTCCCCTGACCCGGTGGCAAACACCATTAAAAGCTTGGTATCCTGTACCTCTTTAGGATTCAATTTCTGAATACCTTCCCAGGCCACTTTACTGGCCACAGTGGAATTATTGTAGACAATTCCCGGCAATTCAAATGCTTCCAACACCGGGAAACGGCCTCTGGTATAAGCAAAACAGGACAAGCCGATATCGGCAATTCCGTCTACCACTCCGGCATAAATATCATTGGCTTTGGCCAGGGTTTCCCCGGGATAGCTGGTAATCTTCACCCTCCCGCCGGTGGCCTCCTCCACCGCCGCAGCCCAGGGTTGAATCAGGTCCTTTTCCGCCGGATGCACCGCAGGGAAGAAATGAGCCAATTTCAGTTCCACTACCTCGCTGCCCTGCCCTCCCCCGGAAGAAGAACATCCTATTGTCATTCCTCCCAAGAACAACAACCCTACCAACAGCACCAGCAACTTCATTTTCACCCTTGCCATCCTACCGTCCCACCGTACTTGCTTCATTTCTCCTGTTCCTCCTTAATTGCCTTGTAGTGATTAAATAAAAAGGCTCCCGTAGGGAGCCCTAATCACACGGTTCAAAACATACGGAAAAGGCGTCCATGCACCCGGAAAAAGCACATAATGCCCCGTATAAACAATAACCGTCGATTATTCCTACCGTCCTAACCATACTACCCTTTTATAACCTTGCTATAATCATAGACAAAACTGCCCATTTCGTCAACTCATTTTTTGCAATCAGCTTTACATCCACTAAATTCCGCTCCGGCAATTGACGAATAGAGATAGGGATTATCATAATAATGTGGAATATGTTACAAGCAAACTGTTTATTCTACGGAAAAGGAGTTCTTAATTTATGGAATTATACGAAATACCGTTGGTTTTAGTAGTGGGAATCGTTGCCGGTTTTCTCAACACCGTAGGTGGTGGCGGTTCTTTGCTGTCCATGCCGGTACTAATCTTTATGGGTCTTCCCTCCGCCGTTGCCAACGGCACCAATCGCATCGCTCGCTTCTTTTACACCAACCTTCGAACTTGAAACCTCGAAACCCTTGCGGCAGAAGGCCTTAAGGGTATATTTTTTTCTGTATTTTTGCCATTTTATGTATAGTAAAGTATAGTGAGTTGTGATATAATGGTGTTATCTAACAAATTCTTACGGAGGTGCCCCCTTGAACCTTAAACAATCCCGCAGGAAAAACGGCAGAGTGTATCTTACCATCGAAAAGGCTTATCGGGATGCTGAGGGAAAACCGAGAGCCAAAACTATTATGTCTCTTGGCTACCTGGATGAACTGGAAAAGGAATATGATGACCCTATCGCCCACTTTAAAGAGGTTGCCCGGAAAATGACTGAAGAGGAAAATGCCAAGAAGAAGTTGACTTTGTCAATTAATATGGAGGAGAAGCTGCCTGTTAATACTGACAACAGAAAAAACTTTGGGTATGCGGCTGTTCTTAAGATTTATCATGAACTGGGTCTTGATGTCTTCTTTAAGAACAAGGCCAGACATGAGAATTTTGAGTACAATACGAACTCCATCATGATGCTCCTGACCATCTCCAGGCTTTTGTCTCCGGGGTCCAAGAAGAAGGCTTTCGAGGAAAAGGGTCGGTACTTTGAACGGTTTAATTTTTCTTTGCAAGATGTCTACCGGTCTCTTTCTCACTTTTCTAAAGTAGCTACGGAGTTTCAAAGGTATTTGAATGCCCAGATCATGAAGAAATATGGGCGTAATACTAAGACGATCTATTACGACGTGACCAATTTCTATTTTGAGATTGATGAGGGGGATGAATTCCGTAAGTTTGGGTTATCGAAGGAAAATCGCCGGAATCCGATTGTGCAGATGGGTTTGGCAATGGATGCTGATGGGATACCGCTTCATTATGACTTGTTTCCGGGTAATACGGTTGATAAGGAAACGTTTCGGCCGGTTATCGGTGAAGTGAGGCGTAATTATGATACGGGTAGAATTATTGTGGTTGCTGATATGGGGATTATTACGGGAGACAATATTTTTTATCTTCAGGGGAAGGAAAAGGGAAAGAATTTTAACGGTTATGTGTTCAGTTTTTCGGTCAGGGGTGGTACCAAGGAGTTTAAGGAGTATGTCCTATCTTCCGAGGGGTATGTAGATAAAGATGGGAAACCTGCTGATGAAAATGCTGATTTCAAGATGAAAAGCAGGGTCATTGCCCGGGAAATCAATGTTACGTTACCTAATGGTAAAAAGACTAAGAAAACAGTGTATGAAAAGCAGGTGGTTTTCTGGGGCAGGAAGTATGCTTTAAAGGCCAAGGCTGAACGGGAAGAGGTTTTAAAGAAGGCTTTTGATTTGGCTGCTAATCCGCAAAAGTATTCTAAGGCTACGTCTTATGGTGCGGCTAAGTATGTCAAGAATCTAAAGTTTGATGAGAAAACGGGGGAAGTTTTGGAGGTTAAGGAGCGGCCGGTTATTGATTTTGAAAGGGTTAATGAAGAGGCAAAGTATGACGGTTACTATGCTATTGTCACCAGTGAATTGGATATGTCTGATACTGAGGTAATTGATACTTACCGGGGTTTGTGGAGGATTGAGGAGACTTTCCGGATTACCAAGGGGGTACTGGAGACCAGACCGGTATATGTGTCACTTCAGGACCATATCAACGCACACTTCCTGATTTGCTTTATTGCGCTTACGATTATGCGGATCCTTCAACGGAAGACGGGTAATGTTTATTCGGCGGAACAGATTATTGAGTGTCTCAATAGGATTTCTTGTTCGAATGAGCATGACAATATTTACTTGTTTGATTACAGAAGTGAGGTTTCTGATGCTATTGGGGAGGCTTTGGGGATTGATTTTACCAACAAAAGGCTTCGTCTTGGGGATATCAAAAAAATTTTAGGACAGGTCAAAAAATGAGGTTTTCCCCTACATATTTGTGACAAAACACAAAAGCCGCTAGCCCTTGTGTAGCAAGGGTGTGCGGCCATTTTTCCATGAGTTTGCTGTAAAAGTCGGGATTAAAATCAAAGATGAACAGATAATCAACTCCGTGTTGAATATCTAAGCCTAAGTGAAGGAGGGCTGAAATGCAGGCTACTGATTGTATCGTATTGCGC
>JAAZDD010000240.1 GCA_012512955.1 Clostridia bacterium | reverse complement strand
CTTTTATGCTACCGGTGCCGGCTCTGCCGGTGCTTGCATCAACCGGACAGCCTCCGAATTCAGTTTGGGGATGTTTACGTTCCATTGGGGTGCTGCAGTACCGGTTCTGGCCTCCTGGGCCTTGGCAATAGCCTGGTAAGCATAGTCCATGGATTTATTCAATGTATCAAAAGTCAGTTGAGGATTATGGAAGCCCATGGAGTTTTCGGCTCCGACCCAGTCAACCAGAAATTGGGCCTTACGTTGCAGCTTGCGGGCTTCATTCAGCACTTCCTGGTTAGCACCGGCGGCATCCGCTTCGGCGATGGCTTGAATGGCTTCTACGTTAACAGTTCCTACCCGGGCCATCATATCGGCAACTTTATCCTGGGTATAGAAAACCCGCTCTTTTAGCCACTCCTCACCTTCCCGGTGACAGGTCATGCAGCTCTCATTCATATGCTTCAAAGGGCTGGTCCACCAATGGGAGGAAATTTTTTCTCCACCCACCATGGTGTAAGGCATATGACAGTCAGCACATGACACTCCGGCTTCATAGTGGACACTGCCTGAGGCGAATGTTTCGAATTCAGGGTGCTGAGCCTTGATCTCCCCTACTTTGGCTACGGGATGCTCCCAATCCACGAAACCAAGTTCCTCATAGTATTCCAAAATTTCCTCGGGAGTGAGCCCGTTATCCCATGGGAAAGTAACAATTTTCTTATCATCAGTGAAATAGTATTCTACGTGGCATTGGGCACAGACCAGTGTACGCAATTCTTGCGTCGTCAGTTTGTCAGGATTCTTGCCCAAACGGGTTAAAGCATCCCTTAAAGGAGGTTGGGTAATGACCAACTTCATGGTCTGAGGATCGTGACAGTTGGCACAGGTAATGGGCTCCGTCATTTTATCCTTCAATTCATGGAAATTGGTGGAATAGTAGGCATCTCCCATTTCAGCCACTACACCCGGCACATTGGCGCTTTTGCAAGTCCAGCAGGCAGAAATACTCTTTTCATTAATCCGCTTAATTTTCTTCACATCTTCCAATGTATAAACATGACCCCGGTCTTCGTTATACTCGATAGCAAAACCGTAACCGGCAAAAATTTCCTTTAAAAAAGGCCACTGGGTTAGTTTATCGTATTCTTCAGACCCGCCGTACTTACTCCCTTCGTTGGACATTTCAGCATTTTTCATATAAGTGTCATACTGCTTGGGATAAAATTTGCCGAATTCCTCTGCAGAAAGTGTACCCGGAGCGATGTCCGCCCGGAAAGCTACCGGCTGCTGTACATTGGAACCGCAGCCAACGGCAATTAAACCAATAATCAAAAGGGCCATGAGACCCATAAACACTCTGTAGTTTTTCACGGTTTCCCCTTCCTTTCCCCTTAACGGTAATTACTGTGCGGTGTGTACCGGTGGCAATCAAAACAACGGCGCTCCGGATCCATATTCAGGTTCCGTACCACATCTTCGTGACACCTAATGCAATTGTCCTGTACCAGCGCCGTATTGGCTTGATGGATTCTCAGGCGGTCAGGCAAATCGCTGAAAGTATTGTGATACAGGTGCTGTAATCCTGCTGTTGCCTTAGTATAGGTTTTGGTAAAGTAGTTGGTATTATCGGTATGGCAATCATTGCAACCGGCTACTTCCCGGTGGGCCGAATGGCTCCAGGTTCCGTAAACAGGTTCCATCACATGGCAAGAAACACAGAAACTTGGGTCTTTCGTAGCACTATGGACTCCTTCCACGCTAATCAGCACCGCAAAACACAGTACTACTAAAAGGCCCACAACAAGTGTGATTCTCGCCCGCCTTTTCCCTGTCCCGCCGGATACACCCGGTGCTCCCTGTTCCACATGACTGGGTTTCATGTCTTCCCCCCTTCCCTCCTGGACTTAGCTTGTGCCTAACTTCATTTGTTAAAGTATTAGAGCACAACCCGGTGCTGCAATTATGCAATTAAAATTATAAAAACTTTCACTAAAAAGCCTATTAATAAATGTTGGAGAATGTTTTAACAAATTCTTAATAAGGTCGGACTTCCCCCCCGCCTCAATACCAGTAATCGGGATATTTCCGGTTTTTTGATAAATTATTGACTATTATAGCAATAAATACTAAACACAGGGCGCCGATTCCTACCGGCAATAAGATAAAGTTAAAATCCTGGCCGTTATACACGGCCACGAAAGCGGTGGCACCGCCGGGGGGATGTAAAGTATGAGTCAAAACCATAGCCGTAACGGCCAGGGTCACTCCTAAGGCAAGAGCCCACCATCCGTCGCCAAAGAACTGGTAAACCAGCACTCCCGCCAAGGCGGACACCAGATGTCCTCCAATGACATTTCGCGGCTGGGCCATGGGAACATGGCAAGCCGCATATAAGAGTACTGCCGAAGCCCCAAAGGAAGGTAACAATAAAGGCAATTGGTATAATTCCGACAATAATCCCACTAAACCAAGACCCAACAAACTGCCCAGGGCTGAGATCAACACTTCCCCAATCGAGATTTTGGGCAAGTTTTGACAGCGACATCCCCGCATTTTACAGAGGTAAGCCGAAAACCATTGGCTAGCCGGCAATGTGTCTTGTTGTTTCTGTCCCCTGCTTCTTGTATCATCCAACCGAAATGCACCTCCGCAGCCAATGATACCCCGTAGGACAGACCGTAAACTATGACATAGATCACTACATAAAAAAACCCCGCTTTTGTACCTGACAAAAACGGGGTTATAGGGAGGGTGTGCTAAAAACTGAAGTTGCCGTTGCTGTCAATCACAATCCGGCTGTTTAAATAAAAGGTATTGGGATAACCCAAATCGGCAATTTTATGGACCACCCCACCGGCCCTGGCTCCGGAGGCACAGTGAATCAGCAAGGTGGTATTCTTGTCTGCCGGCAGCAATGGGGCAATACCGGCGGGATTTTCATGTATTTTCACATCCGGTATATGAATGGATCCCGGAATGTACCCGCCGGACCGTTCGGCATCGTTACGCACATCGATAACGGCCACATTGCTTCCGTTAATCATGGTTTTGAACTGCTCAGGAGTAATATCCCGTTTGGGCTTGCCGCCGCTCAGGTCGAATTCACCGCCACCGGCTTCCAAGCCGAAGAGAGGCAGACCTGCCTGTTTCCAAGCAGGAACACCGCCGGCCATAACCTTGACATTGGTATAACCGTTGTTTACCAAAACTTGAGCCGAGTTATGGCTGAGCAGGCAGTGAAAACCGCCGCAGTAAGTGATTATTTCCGTGTTTTTATCTTCTGGCATGGAGGATAAATACTTAGCCACGAAAAGAACATCCGGCATGGACACGGCGCCGGGTAAATGCCCGTTAAAATAGACATCGTAGGGCCTGCTGTCCACAAGCAATAATGGTTTCCTGTAAGTATCCCCTATACTGTCGCTGGTAATCAGGGACTGGACATACTCGGGAGTCACCACAAAGTAATTGCCCGCAGCCTTCCAAAAGGGGGTCCCTTCCTGGTAGACATGGACGTTGGTGTAACCAAGGGCGATGGCTTTCTTAGCTGAACTGGCACTGAGGTGACATTCCAATCCCCCGCAATAAAAGATGAGCATCTTATTCTTATCTTCCGGCAGCAGATGGGCATAGGCAGCGAATTGAGCATCGGGAATATTGATGGCCCCGTTAATATGCCCTTCATGATATTTTGCTTCCGGCCGTGCGTCAATCAAGACAAAGCTCCACTCCGGGCTGTATTCCTCATAAGAACTACGGGATGCACTGCCGGGGCCGTTTAACTCCATCAGCTTCATTAAATATTCGGTATCTACATAACTGAGTTCCGGTTCAATGGGGACCAGATTAGGTTCAATTTCCGGCTCCGTAACTAGATAAGGTGATAAATCTACGGCCTCCTCCAGGCTTGCCACCGGTTGGGTAACCATAACTACAGGAACTCCGGTACAGCCGGAGACAAGGATAGCCACTATTAAAAGGAGTACCCCTACCGGTAATTGTCGTTTGGTCATTAAGACACCTCCTCAATACTGCTCAAACCTTGCAGTAACACTGTCATTTGTTGCAGACACTCCATTAGCAGGGAGGTCACTTCCAGGTACAGCTCATTGGCTTTAATCTCCGACAGCCTGTCATAGAAATCAGGCAGCCAATCGAAATGATCCTCTAGGTACTGGACAACCTGGTTGGGCTCCGGGGTTTCCAGGAAAAAAACCAGTAATTCCAGCAGTACGGCCAGGTGATCCGGCTGGTAAGCCAACTCAGCCGGCAATTCCAGTCCCAAAGATTCTAGCAAATACCGGATGTGCAAGGCACTGTCTCCCATCAGGTATCCTTTTTGCCTGGCAAAGACTACCTGAGCGGAAGGATCTGCCGTCCAAACTTTATAGATGGACTCAACAGGAGGCGCCGCCGGCTCCCCGACCCCGATAAAAGAGCGTATATATTCCTGTTTCAAAGCGGAAAAGGTCAGATCAAAAGACAGTCGGGGCTTACGTCCGGTCAACCCGGCTTTTTGTCCCAGTTCACCAATCATTTCAGTCCATTCCCCGCTGATCAGTTCCTGATAAAACTGTTCATCCGGAAAACGGTAAAACTCGGCCAGAGCCAAACACAATTGTTTTAGGGATTGTAATTGGTTGAGCTGCATCCGGTACCCCTCCCTTTCCTAAGCGGCAGTACTGCTCCGGAAAAACTTATGTTCCACCCAAAGGGAGAAGTAAATCAAAGCACCAATACCGCCAACAACAATGGCCCATTCGGCTGGCATGGTCTGATACTGATGATACAGCAGCATATCGCCGGGTATCACTTGCAAAGGAGCCAATTGGCCTGCCAAGACGAAGTTTTGATGGGCAAAGAAAACTCCTATCAAAGATGCAAGAGCTGCCCAAAGGATTCTGCCGTTAGTGTACTTTTCGGGACGAGCCAGCAAGAACAAAGGAATCACGATGGTCAAGCCAACTTCTAAGGCCCAGAACTGCACACTCAACGGTCCTGACAACAATATTTTGGCTCCTTCAAAGGTACCGGGATTGAGACCGTAAATACTGTTGCTCAGGTACCAAAACTTGAAGAAACCGAAAGCCACTACAAAGTACAACAGCAACCGGCCTAACAAGGGCGGCAGGGCCTCCCCGTTACCCGCAACCGCCGGCTTACTTTTTTCCAGCATGGCAAAGGTGACAACGAGAATAGCCGTTCCCGTGAGCAGGGCTACGATAATAAAGTAGAAAGGCATGGCTCCTCCCTGCCAAAAAGGCCGGGCCTGGGCATTGCCGAACACAGAACCTAGGTTACTGACTGCCAGCAAACCGGCCACTACGGTAATGCGGCTGAAAGTCAGCACTTTTCCTTCATCTTGCTTATAGATACAATAGACGCAGAGAATCCTGAACCCTAAATAAACAGCATACAGGGTACCCATCCACCAAATGGCCGAGGAAAGATTTGGCGAAAAGATTAACCAAAACATGTTTAAGGGCCGGCCTAATTCAAGGCCGATAGCCCCAAATCCCATCAACACTGATAGGATGGCCAGGTACAGGGCTCGCTTGGTCACCGGTTTAAAAGCCTCAATCCCGAACACATACCACAAAGAAGCCATTAAAGTTAATCCTACACTGGCGGCAGCGAAAAAAAGGTAAGTGGCGATGAGAGAACCCCAGGGTACCCCATCGGTTGTACCTAAAACCGCTTCACCAAAGAGCAGGATTGCCCCCGCTCCCGCTGCTCCCAGCAACATCATTACTAAGGAAATTCTCTTCCAGGTTACCGCTGAAACCATTTTCTCACCGCCCTCCTATCTTTTAACGTAATAGATTCTGGGTTGTGTCCCCCGTTCCGGCAGCAATTGATAGACACTCTCACCGGCCAGAAGCTGACTGATCTTGCTACTGGGATCTTCCACATCCCCGAACACCCGCACTTCATTCATACAGGTAGATACACAGGGAGGTTGCTGCCCCTTGACAACATAGTCGGCACAGAACCGGCATTTTTCCGGGACCATTTTCTCATGATCAAGAGTTCGTGCACCGTAGGGACAGGCCACCATACAGTACTTGCAACCGATACATTTTTTGTGGTCAATGAGCACTATTCCGTCAGACCGTTTATAAGTGGCACCGGTGGGGCAGACATGGAGACAAGGGGGATTATCACAGTGTTGGCACTGAACCGGGGTAGTCTCCCACTTGACCTTTGGATAAGTGCCTTTCTCCCGGTGCTCCAGCCGGTTATAAGCAATTTCAGGGGGCAACTGCCACTGCATTTGACAGGCAATCCGGCAAGCGCCGCAACCGGTGCAGCGACCGGCATCAACCAGCATCGCATATTTAGCCATTTAGTTGACCCCCTTTCTTACGGTCACAATTACTTCCTGACCCATCACACTGCCGGCAATAGGTTCTACCTGCACCGGCAGGAAATCATTGTAGTTAACTCCTACACCGTAAGCCACTTCCGCTTTGGGGGAGAAACCGCCGTAAGCGGAAGGGAGCCAGATACAGTCGGGATGAAGGAGCTCCGTTACTTTTACTTGAACCTGTTTTTGCGCCAGTTCGGAGGCGATGGTTACTGTATCCCCGTTCTTAATCCCCAATTGCTTTGCTCTCTGACTGTTCATCCAGGCCCAGGTGCCGTTATAGGTTTCGGAAATAGCCATTAAATAACGGTTATTACTGGTAATATGGTGGGAATGCCAAGGCTGTTTCCCATGAATCAAACGGAATTCGTTTTCCTTTTCCGGCATCACTTTAGGCGGAACCCAACGGGGAACACCACTGAAACCGTTGGCTTTATACACACCCACTGAAAACTCCACTTTACCGGAAGGAGTAGCCAGGCTAGGCTTACCCATTGCCGACAGGGGAAATCCCGGTTTCACCGTGGGTGGGAACTCCAAGCAGCCTGCTTTTCTCAGTTCTGCCATGGTAATGCCTAAAGGAGCCACCATGGCCTCAGCTTCCTCTTCCACGGTAAAATTGAAATACTCGGCGGCACCAATCTCTTTAGCCAGTCCCTGCATTATTTCCAACAGGGATTTGGTATTATGGACCGGATCCACCACTTTGGCCCGGTAGGCTACCTGTGGGCTTAAATGGGTAATATGCCCGTTGACGTTGACCGGGGTCTCCATTCTCTCCAGGAAGAAACTCTCCGGCAAAATATAATGGGCCGTATGATAAGAAGTTTCATTCCAGTCAATGGGTATAGAGACTACCAATTCCGCATCTTTCATTTTTTTCTGATATTCCGGATCAGGACCGGTTCTTAACGGGTTATAGTGATAGATAAAAACGGCTTTGACTTTCCCTTCTTCCACTAATTTGGGTACCAGTTGGGGAATGCCCCGCCCTGGCTCTACTGTAGCATAGGGACCTTCTTCACCGGCACCGTCTACTCTGGGTCCTTTTTCCTTTGCCGGGGGTACCGGTTTGTCCAGTTGCCCTAATTCCAAACTAGCCGCCGGTAACAATCCTCCGACCTTGAACATGTTACCCAGCAAAGCGTTAATGACCACATTGGCCTGAGCCTGCTGGACACTGTTTTGGTAATGAGCATTTAAACCGTGATAACCGGTTTCCAGGAAGGCTCTCGGTGCTTTGGCAGCCATTTCCCGGGCAATTTCACGAATCTTGTCCGCAGGAACGGAAGTAATCTTTTCCGCCCATTCGGGAGTGCAGTTTTTGTTGGCTTGCCAAAACTCATCAAAACCGGATACATACTGCCTGACGAACTGTACATCGTATAATTTCTCCGTAATCAGCACATGGGCTAAAGCGAGGAAGAAAGCTAGGTCAGTTCCGGGACGAATTGGAATCCACTCATCAGCTTGAATAGCTAACTCACAGTGCCGGGGATCCACAACCACCAGCTTTGCACCCCGCTCTTTGGCTTTGAGTACTTTATTCATGCCGTTGGGAATGATACCCCCGGCGAAGTTACGTCCTACAAACAACATGTAATCTGCATTTTCATGGTCCCCGTAAAGAGTGGTACCTACCATTTTGGGCCAAACATTGGTTTTGGAGGTAAAACAGGTAGCATAGTGGGTAATGTAATTGGGAGAACCGATATAGTCCAGCAAAATATCTGCGTACTGCTTGCCCCTGGTGCCATGCTCCATCCAGACTACTGAATTGCCACCGTATACATCCACAATTTTCATCAATTTCTGACCAATCTCCTGAAAGGCCTGCTCCCAGGTAATAGGCTCGAACTGCCCTTCACCTACCCGCTTCATCGGCTGGGTCACCCGATTGGGATTGTAGATATCAGCCACGGTTCCATGTCCCCTGGCGCATAGTTTTCCCCTCGATTTCAGGTGTATGGGATGACCTTCCGCTTTCCACACCCGGCCGTTTTTCACATGAACAAACATGCCACACATATTGGAGCAACCGTTACACAAAGTGGGCACTTTCTCAATCGTAGCCTCCTCGGCGGCTTCCAATAACTTGTTCCGGTTTAAGTACACCGGCATCGAACCGATAGCACCGGCGGCAGTAGCCATCTTCAAAAAAGTGCGCCGGCTGAACTTAGGCATTGTTGATCCTCCTTTTTCCGCTTTCTAAAATTTTTGTTAACTGCAACCTGATCCGGCTGTTATAGACAACTCCGTTTTAACGGTGGGATATTCATTCCAGCTCTCCATGCCGTTGACCAATACCGCCGTGTCATAACCCAATGCCGCCCAAGCGTCAGCTATTTCACGACTCACACTACCGTCATAATCAATCAGGATAATTTTCTTGTCTTTGGGAAACCGCTGAATTATTCCTTCCTCTGTGCTAACCTCAGCCGGAATTCTAATTGCCCCCTGAATACTTGCTGCCAGAAAATCCTCCGTATCCCGGAAATCCACCAAGAAATATTCCGGTGCCCCTTCCATCACTACCCGCTGGAAAACCTCCTCAGCCTGAAGGTACTCCACTCCATTAGAACGGTCCTGCCGGGAGGTAGCCGGAGTTCCTTCTTCCGCATTAACCCCTTCTTCCAACCCAAGAGCCGGTGCTTCTACCACTGCTGATTGGGCACAAGCAGCAACCAGCAAACAGATACAAACTACCAGCAATAAAGCCGTTAACTTTTTTCCCAGCTGCATCATTTTACCCTCCATTTATTTGTAATTTTCGGAAAACGATTGTAAACACACTCACATACTTAAGCGCCTCCCTATGCGGACCTTTATGATTTATATTAAGTGATTCGCTTAGTATGATTGTTTTCCTTCTATACTAAGTGCAATGCTTATTATAATATTTTTTTATGATGCCATTAACAATCGTTATAAAGACACACTTCTTTAGCATTGCCTTAGAAATATGTTATAATAAGGCAAGCATCCTCAGAAAAGGGGGACTAACATGATTTCCGGCAAAATGCTGAAAAGCATCCGTCTCGCACATAACCTCAGTCAGGAAGAATTAGCCCAAATACTTAACTACCCTACCAGCTATATTGCTGATCTTGAAGAGGAAAAAAAACAGGCCAGTGCCAAATTTGTAGGGAAACTCATTGAACAGTTGGAACTGGCCGATGAAGGAATCTTTATAGAGGATTGGGAAAGCGAACTGACCCTGCTCTTGGGAGACCAAATTCGTGCTTTGCGGGAGAGCAAGAATCTGAGTTTGGAAGCTTTAGGAGCTTTAACCGGACTTTCTGCATCTTATATCAGCGAGATCGAACGCAAACAAACAGTCCCATCTTTAACTACCTTGAGAAAACTGGCTAAAGCTTTGAATGTTCCGGTCAGCCTTTTTATCGGTAATAACCGGAAATGGTCTCTGGTTACGGAAAAGCTGGTCCGGGCACGAAAAACCCGGGGCATGTCCCAAAAGGAGCTGGCTGAAAAAGCCGGCGTCTCCCCGGGCTTGATTGGACAAATGGAAACAGGAAAAGTCTATCCTTCCCTGAAAACTATTGAAAAAATTGCTGATGCTTTGGGTGTATCCGTCTGTTCCTTGATCCTGGAACAGGAAGAGGTGGAAGAAGTAATCGGGGCTTTAAGCCCCGAATTGAGAAGCCTCCTTTACCAGCCCCGGATTCAATCCCTCCTGGGCTCTATCTGCAATATGGAGGAAGAAAAGCTGAAGTTGGTGTTCAATTTTATCGCCATGCTCAACAGTAACGGGTTATAAAATAGCATTGAGGGGGTGGCATCCCCCTCCGAAGCTTATGAGGGAGTAGCCAAAGAGGCTGAAAAGATATGTTGTATTATTGCCAATATTTCAAATATTAGGTACACTAGGATTATAATCTCGTCTGCCGGCAATACTCTGGGCAAGAAGGAGGGTCTTTGATTGAGCACAACCACCGGTGTCAAAAGTTTATTTGCAAAAAGAAAGATGGCAAAGGCTAAAGAAATAGCCACTCAATGCCTTCAGGTATTGAATGAAAATAACGGCAGTGTTGCAAAGGCGGAATCCCGTTTAAGGAGTCTCATAGAGAGTTACCTGGACGAGGCTGAACTAATTTACCTTGTGGATGACCAATTGATGGCCGTAATCCACTCCAACCCTTTTGCGGAAGGCCGGAAGCGGAAAGATCCTGTATCCATTAAAGGAGCAACGGCACAGGAGGCCTTTTGTACGGTTACGGTCAGGGAATCCAAAGAAAGACTCCTGGATATAGCGGTTCCCTTAAAACTGGCCAACAACAAACAATATACCTTGCGAGTCGCTGTTCCCCTGATCCAAACCAAGCTGAAGTATCACCTGTGTATACCTATTGTTCTTGGTGCAGCTTATTTCCTGTTCAGCACTTGGTTGGCCGGTCCTGCCCCTGGTTTGTTTTGGGCCGGCACCGCCTTTTTAATCACCATGTTAGTATGGTCCCACTGGTATTACAAAGCACTGCAGAAATCCCTCCGGCCGGCGATTGAAAACCTGCGCAGGGCAAACAGAGGTGATTTTACCACAATAGAGCAACCTTATCGAACAGATGAAATAGGCCAGTTGGTCTTTGAAGTCAACAAGACCATTCAGGGAGTAAAGCAGGTGATTACCAACAATATTAAAGGTATGAGGACTGTGACCGAAGCCACCAACCATCAACTGGAGGCTACCAATCAATTGTCCCAGGCGTCTGAGGAAATTGCCGAATCCGTAGAACATATTACTTTCAGGGCCAGTGAACAGACAGATATCAGCCGTTCGTCGACTGACAACGCCATGGCCATCTCCCAGCGCATTGATAACACCCTGCAGAACTTGCATGAAACAGTAGCCCTGTCCAAACAATCGGATCTGGCCGTCCAGAAAGGACTTGCTTCCATGGAGGCAGCCATTGAGCAGATGCAGACCATTGTAGCTACCATGAACAGTTCTGAAAAAGCGGTAAATGAGTTAAAACAGAAATCTAATCAAGTGGTACATATTATCAACGTAATTACGGGTATAGCTGAGCAGACCAATCTGTTGGCCCTAAACGCCGCCATTGAAGCAGCACGAGCGGGAGAACACGGCAAAGGATTCGAAGTGGTGGCCGAAGAAGTGAGAAAACTGTCCGATGAATCCAATCGTTCAGCAGGGGAAATAATGAATATGTTGGCGGAAATCCAAAACGGTATTGAGGAGGTAGGAAAATTTACCGCCAATATCAGCCAAATGGCCGGTAACACGGGGCAGGTTATTACTGATACCAGTAGGGAAATCAGCACCAGTATGGAAATCATCAATAAGGCTTACCAGCAAATAGCCCAATGTGCAGTAGACGTGGAACAAGCCAACGAAACAGCCAAGCAAGTGGCCCAGGAGCAAAATGCTTTGTTGGAGGCCTCCCAGGAGATCACCACCAGCATTGAAAAAGTGGCCGCTGCCGCCGAGGAACAATCTTCCATGGCCCAAGAAGTCACTTCCAAGGCAGCCATCTTGAATGAAACTGCCGACAATTTGCTCCGCTACATGGGGCAATTGAAGTTATGAAAAGGTCTCAACGACAGGAGACCTTTTTATTTTCGATAAATTATATGCTCCAGGAGAAACACCGCCAGGGTACCCATGACAAAACCATTGGTGAGGATTGGCCGGAGCAGCAAAGGTACCTGAAGATCTGTTACCCGGGGCAAAAAAACCACCACAATACTCAGGACAACCGGCAAACCCACTACCAGCCCGTCTTCAACCCTCTGCACAGCATTGGCATTCTGGGCCATCAGCAATCCTGAAGACAGCTGGGCGGTGGCAAAATAGATCATAATGGCAGCCACTACCGGTAACGGAATACTGCTCAAAAGTCCAATGGCCGCCGGCGAACAGCCCATGCACAACAGAGCTGCCGCGGTAGGCAGCAAAGCAAAACGGGAGGCACAGCCGGAAGCTAAGACTACCCCGGAACTCAGGGAAAAATTCACCTGTCCGACCACTCCCAGCAGACCGGAGAGAACATTCCCCAAGCCGGTAACGGCCAGACCTCTGGTGGCCCTCTTGCCCATTTCCTCGGCCCCGGTTAACGCCCCCATGGCCTGAATGGAACCCAGATCATTGATAGACAAAGCCAGCATGCACACCATGAAAGAAAACAGCACTCCTAAATTAGGAAGAGCCAGGACCGGCGTAAGCTCCCCTACAGGTGGAGCAAAGGCAGCTAAACCATGAATTCCCCTTTCCCAGCCAAACAGGGCAAAATAGGCAAAGCTCCCTGCCAGGGCGGCCCAGACACTGATGGTAGACCGCCAAATCCCTTTCAATCTCCCATGGGTTGCATACAACAGGAACACCAGGGCCAGAACGAAAACATAGTTCTTGACCGGAGAATGGGTGCCGTCCGGTACGATTAAATTGAGAATTGTCGGTGTCAGGGTTACAGCCACTAATAAAAGAATTGCAACAACTACCCTTGGAGTGAACAGCTTTTTTAAAGAGGCAAAGAGACCGGTAACAGCCAATACCACCAGCAGCCCACCGTTAATCATAATCGCCCCGTTAATCGCTCCCATCCCTACCTCTAAACTGGCCAGAATGCCAATTAAAAGGACTGTTGCGGGACCGGTGAGTAAGGGCAACCGGTGACCCCACAATATTTGTACTCCCATTGTAATGCCGGTAACCAGAAATAATTTCTGTAAATAAAAAACGATTAATTCCGGCCGGTCAAGAGTCACCGCTACAATCTTGCCCAAAATGATGGTTATGGGTACACTCACTGCAAGCCACTGGATTCCGTACAATAAGGCCGGTATGCCACCAAGCTTTTGATTCACTCCATATCTTAAATCCATACCACCTGTCTCCCCTCCCTTTTCCTTTCAACTATGTTATTCATCCAAATATGGAAAAAGCCCGGACAATTTACTCAGCCGGGCGTAAACATGGTCCTTAGAATTGCAGCTTTTTCTTCAGCAAAGTGTCTAAAGTTGGCTCCCCGATTTCCTGGAGTTCGTAACGAACCCGGACGGAAGGCTGCTTGATATTGATTACCCGCCTCAAGTCTATGGGAGTTCCGATAACAACCACTTCCGCATCAATGTTGGCAATGGTGGCTTCCAATTCTGCCAGTTGCGTCTTGCTGTAACCCATAGCCGGCAGAATATATGATAAATGAGAGTACTTGGCGAATGTATCCAAAATACTGCCGACTGCATATGGTCTGGGATCGATTAATTCTGCTGCACCGTACTTCCGTGCTCCGATAGCCCCAGCGCCATAGGGCATGTTGCCGTGGGTCAGGGTCGGCCCGTCTTCTACCACCAAAACCCGCTTACCGTTGATGATATCACTGTCCGCGATATAGATGGGGGAAGCCGCATCCACAATTACCGCTTTGGGATTAGCCCGGCGGATGTTGGCACGGACTTGTTCCACATTTTCCGGGGAACCGGTTTCCACCTTGTTGATAATGACAATGTCCGCCATCTTCAAGTTGGTATAACCGGGGTGATAGGATAATTCATCTCCCGGCCGGTGGGGATCAACCAAGGTAATCATCACATCCGGTTGATAAAAAGGAAAATCATTATTGCCCCCGTCCCACAAAATTACATCAGCTTCTTTCTCCGCTTCCCGGAGAATAGCCTCATAATCTACTCCTGCATACACGACAAAACCCTGATCAAGGTGAGGTTCGTATTCTTCTCTTTCCTCAATGGTACATTCATGCCTGTCCAGATCCTCATAAGCGGCAAAGCGTTGACAAGCCTGGACCGCTAAATCACCATAAGGCATGGGGTGTCTCACCACTACGACCTTTTTACCCATTCCCTGCAAAATACCGGCAATCCGGCGGGTAGTCTGGCTTTTGCCTACTCCCGTCCGCACGGCACACACTGCCACTACCGGCACTTTACTCTTTAACATGGTACTTTTGGGACCCATGAAACGAAAATCAGCACCGACAGCCATCGCCCTGGCGGCTTTCGCCATTACCTCTTGATGGGAAACATCGCTGTAAGCAAAGATAACCTGATCGATCTGATGTTTGATGATCAGTTCTTCCAATTCGGCTTCATCATAAATGGGGATTCCTTCCGGGTACAACTTCCCAGCCAGAGCAGCAGGATATTTTCTGCCGTGGATATCAGGAATCTGGGTAGCGGTAAAAGCTACCACATCATAATCCGGATTGTCCTTAAAATAGGTATTAAAATTGTGAAAATCCCTACCTGCTGCGCCCATGATCAGTACTTTTTGTTTCATTTTAAAGCCCTTCCTTCGTTATAAAGTTTTCCTGCCACCAATTCTCACTGGCGCTGGTTTTATTATATATTTCCCTTTTTAGGAACGCAATCCAAGATTGCAAAACTTCAGGACGCAGCAAAGCCGGTCCCCACCTTTAACGGGTGGGGACTGGCAGCCATTAACGATTGGGAGCATCTCCTAAGGCTATACCTGCAATAATCGTTTTTTGAATATTGGAGGTGCCTTCTACTACTTGTAAGGATTTAGCATCACGTAAGAATCTCTCCGCAGGATATTCAGTAGAATAGCCGTAGGAACCGAAAATTTTCATTGTTTCATTGGCTATATTCACCGCTGATTCCGAAGCATAGTACTTGGCGATTGAAGTTTCATACTGATTGGGCAGATCTTGATCTTTTAACCAAGCAGCCCGGTAGACCAACAACTTGGCCGCTTCATGTTCCGCTGCCATTTCGGCAATAGAAGCCTGAATCATTTGAAATTTCCCTATTTTCTGGCCAAATTGTTCTCTTTCATTGGCATATTTTATCGCCGCCTCCAACGCTCCTCCGGCGATCCCCAAGCCCCCGGCTGCACAGCCAATCCGGGTATTATTGAGCTGCCACATGCAAATTTTAAACCCTTCACCCACCTTGCCCAAGACTGCATCTTTAGGAATCTTGGCTCCCTCAAAACTGATTTCCCCGGTGGGAGCACAATGGAGACCAAGCTTTGTCTCAATGGGCCTGGTAATAATCCCCGGGGTATTCTTCAAATTCACAATAAAACAGGTCATACCCCTGTACTTGGCCTTTTGATCCGTATAGGCATACAGCAGGCCCCAATCGCCCACATGAGCATTGGAAATCCACATTTTCTGCCCGTTTATTTCATAATGATCCCCACGATCGATGGCGGTGGTGGTCATACCGGCCACATCGGACCCGGAGTTAGGTTCGGTAATGGCAAAAAACCCGATGCTCTCACCTTTAACCCAGCCGGGAATATATTTTTGCTTTTGCTCTTCCGTCCCGAATTTGGCCACCGTCAGTGCCGGACCCAAGTTCTGCATATTAAACGGCAGCCTCCAGGAAGCACTCACTTTGGCGATTTGCTCAGCGATCAAAACGGATTCCAGGATGCCCATGCCATTGCCACCGTACTCCTCCGGAATTCCGCAACCAAAAAAACCTAGTTCGCCCATTTTCTTGACCGTTTCCAAACGAAAGCGATGATTCTTTTCATCCTCCTCCATCGTGGGCAGTATTTCCTTTTCCGCAAATTTTCTGGCCATCTCCTGCAGCATCCGCTGCTCCTCAGTTAAGGCAAAATTCATGTTGCTTACACCTCCACAGGTTTTCCATCTTCAGCCATAGATTACTAGCAAAAGAGGTGCCAGAGACGGCCATTTTCCATGAACCGGCGTAACATCCCGGGAAAACTGCCATTTCGGGCTATTACCAACTCATACCGTCTTGAATGGCAATAAAAAGACAGGGGTTTTGATGCAATATTTCATTATACAATGTATTATTAAGTTACCGGCTTGTGGCAAAGCAATCTTTTGGCAATAGCCGTTAATGGGAAACGCGTCCTCTAATTTTGTGCAGTTTGCGCACTATGGTGGATTGATCCACTTGCAATACTTCAGCCGCTTTGTAGGTGCTGCCATACCTTTCCATGGCCTTTTCCAGCAGCAGCTTTTCCACGGCCAACACTGCTTCCTTAAGAGGAATAAGACCCCTGACACTGACCGTTGCTTTGGACAAAGATTGTTCGCCAAAAAAGAAACGGGGCAAATCACTAAAGGTGATTATCTCACCCGGCGTAGTCACCACCAATCGCTCGATGACATTTTCCAATTCCCGAATATTGCCGGGCCACTGGTACTCCAACAGGGCTTCCATAACTTCCGGGGACAATTCCTTTTTCAGGCTGTAAGCATTACAGAATTTGGCCAGGAATTTCTTAGCCAAAGGAATGATTTCTTCCTGCCGCTCCCTTAGAGGAGGGACATGAATCGGTACCACATTCAGTCTGAAGAAGAGGTCCTCCCTAAACTCCCCTTTCTCCACCATTTCCACCAAATTGCGGTTGGTGGCTGCGATAATACGAACATCAACCTGCCTGGGCATGCTTCCTCCTACCCGGTGAATCTCCCGGTCCTGGATCGCTCGTAACAGTTTAACTTGCAGGGTGAGGGGGAGCTCCCCGATTTCATCTAAAAACAGTGTTCCCTGATGAGCCAACTCAAACATACCCATTTTCCCGTCCTTGCTGGCTCCGGTAAAAGCACCCGCTTCATAGCCAAACAACTCTGATTCCAACAAGCTCTCCGGAATGGCGCCGCAATTTATTTTGATAAAGGGTCCGTCTTTACGCTTGCTGTTCTTATGGATGATCTTGGTGATGATTTCTTTGCCCACGCCGGATTCCCCGGTAACCAGCACCGTGGAATCAACTTGAGCAACTCTAAGAGCCAGGCTGACAATATTCTGCATTTTACTCGATTGCACCAGGATCCCCTCTTGCTCCAACAAACGGCTCCTGAGTTCATTGATCTCTGAGTGATAACGCTCCGTCAGGTTTTTGGTATTCTTTAACTGCAGCCGTAATGAATTGAGCTCCGTTAAATCCCGGGCGTTAATAATTATTTTGTTGACTATCCCCTGGTTTGACGGGACAGGATTTGCTGTTAACAACAGCTGTCTCTTTCCGATATTGACAATGCAGTTCTTAGCAGTGGCTCCATTAATCACCCTTTCAATGATTGCCGTAGCTGCAGTTTCATCAGGCAGCACTTCAGTTAACAGCTTACCCTCCAATTCTCCCTGTTCTTTGCGGAAGAACCGTTCAATGGCACTGTTGCCACGAATGATTCTACCGGAGGCATCACAGATGAGGATACCGTCGAAGGAACATTCCACTAAGGCCTCCAGTTCGGCATATAACCGTTTTACCGTATGCAATTCCTGGGAGATGAATTCAATTTCAGAAATATCCTGAAAGACTCCTACCGCACCTACCAGTTCACCCTTTTCAAAGATGGGTGTCCGGTGAGTTAAATAAATGCGGGTTCCTCTTGAATATTCAATGGAAAACTTGTGGCACAACTGAGGTTTTCCCGTTTTTAAGATGTCCAACAGGCCAAGAGGAATTATTACCTGGGAAAGATGTTTTCCTAATACATCCTCCTTTTTTCGCCAGATAATCTCTTCGGCGGCTTTATTATAATGAGCCTTTTGCAAAATAGCCCCTTTGTAGAAAAAGAAAACAAGTTGCCATACTGCCGCAAAGCGCAATTTTCTAAAAACACTTTAGCGGGCAGCAGTAATATCGGTATCAACCGATTTTAACCT
>JAAZDD010000239.1 GCA_012512955.1 Clostridia bacterium | reverse complement strand
CGCCGGAAGTATTCTCGGGGATTACCAAGCCGGGGAAAAATTCTGCCAGGTGGCCATTAACCTGGCGGAAAAATACAATAAAAGTACTGCCAAATGTATCATCTATTTTGTTGCCGGGGCCTTGATTGCTCACTGGACCAAGCATCCGTCCGAGGGAAACGCTTATCTTGATAAGGCCGTGGTCACCGGGGTAGAAGCAGGGGACCTGCTGATCATGGGCTATGCCCACTGCCTGCTCCTGGAGCATCCCTACTTGATGGGCGCTGCTTTGGAGGAGGTTGAAAAGGAAGTTCAGCGAAAAAGTAAAATTGCCCAGCAGTTGAAACATGATAACCTGTTGGCTAATGTGGCTATTTACGGTAAACTGGTGTCCATATTAAGGGAAAGCAACGAATTAGAAGATGGGCCGGCAATTGATGTCTTAAAGTTTAAGGAAGACGGGGTATGGGAAATAGCTCAAAGTGACGGTGCCGCTTTGGCAACCTTTTATATTTTGGAACTGCAGTTAAACTACCTGGCCGGTAATTACGGGCAGGCTCTCAGGGCGGCTCATCGGGTGGAGCCCTTGGCCGGGTCAATCTTGGGTTTTTTGATCAGTGCCGAATATGTTTTCTATTATTTCCTGGCTATTAGCGCTCAGTTCCGTCAACTGCCCCTGGGGGAGAAAAAGCGTTATCGGAAGCTCCTGAACAAGAACCTGCGGAAGATGGAGAACTGGGCCCTTTCCTGTAAAGAGAACTTTGAACATAAATACCTGCTGATGGCGGCAGAAAAGGCCCGGTTGCAGGAGGAGACGGAGGAGGCAATGAAGCTCTATGAACGAGCAATTGCTTCTGCCAGGGACAACGGTTATCAACAAAACGAAGCGTTGGCCAATGAACTGGCAGCCAAATTCTATTTGTCTCTGGGTATGAAAAAAGTGGCTGAGACCTATCTGGCGGAGGCTTGCCGGTGCTACTATAACTGGGGAGCATTAGCGAAAGTCAGCCAACTCCGGCAAGACTATCCTGACTTAACCGGAGAGCTCCGTTTCTCCGCAGAAAAACCCGGCGGTCCGAAGGAGAGTTTTGTGCCGGGGATGGCGGTGTCGGATTCCGGCGAAGCCATTGCCAATTTGGGAATGCTCCATTTTATCGGTGAAGTAGCCGCGGCAGCAGCCAAAGAAACAGACATTCAAAAGCTGTTTGGGGCCTTTTTGACTCATGCTGTACAATTGCTTGGGGCGGACAAGGGATATCTTATCCTGGAAAAGGGGGATGAGCTGTTTCTGGAAATGGCCATAGACAATAACCTGGAGGCAGTACCGGAAAGCTCCGGTCCTCTGGAAGATTTTCCGATGCTTCCTAAAACGGTGATCCGTTACGTGGCCAGGACTTTGGAAACGGTCGTGTTAAATCACCGGGAGGAGTGGGGTAGTTTTTCCGCCGATCCCTATATGGCAGAGTTCAGTCCCGGCTCTGTTTTCTGTCTACCCTTATTGTTTCAGGGCATTCCTTTCGGTGTAGCTTATTTTGAGAACGGCATGCTGCCGGGATTGTTTACAGAAGGGCAACTGGAAGCGGTGAATTATATGGCTTCCCAGCTTGCTTACCTTAAGAAGGTCCGGTCGTATCTGATTAACAACTATGACAAATTGGAAGCGGAGGAAAAGCCTCCCTTGGCGGAACCTTTATCGGAACGGGAATTGGAAGTTCTCCACCTGATTGCTGCCGGTCTTTCCAACAAGGAAATAGCGGAAAGGTTGGGGATGACCGTCAACACCGCCAAAACCCATATCAAAAATATTTACGGAAAGCTTGAGGTGCACAGGAGAGTGCAGGCCGTTGAAAAAGCCAAACAATTAAACATTTTGTAAATAACTGACTGGCGAAGCCATCTTCCCGGGAGGGGAGCTGGCTTTTTTCATGCATTCACCCTTTCGGGTGATGCATTTTTGCGTCGATTTCCTTATTCTATTGTTAATTTAGATTGATAAAAGGGATTGTGGGAGGTTGAACCAATGACTCTTGTCGTCAGACTGGTGCTGTTCACTGTCTCTGTGGAGCTTGTATTAGGGATTATCGATGTAGGGATGGTATAAAACGCGGCCCAGGGTTTGCACTACCACAGGATTACCTAAAAAAGGAGAGACGGTAATGGTCGGTATAACAAGTGCTCTAAAGTTTCCCTTGATAGAAACCGGTGCAAACGATTTCTCTTTGGTAGGTTCGGCCGGTTTTTCCCTGGGAGAAACGGAACACACATCCCTCCAAGTACATGACGGGATACCATATCTCGCCTTTGTCGATGTGGCCAATGGCTACCGGGCCACGGTCATGTATTATCATCAAAATATGAAGCGCTGGCTTCCTTTGGGGGAACCGGGTTTCTCACCGGGACCGGTCAATTGCACTTGCCTGTATGTGGAGGACGGGGTCCCGTATGTGGCCTTTAAGCAAAGGATACTAAACGGCAAAGTAATAGTGATGAAATACAACGGCACCTGGTGGGAAACTGTTGGTGACCCTGTTTTTTGTGGTTTGGAAATCAATTACCTTGCTCTTTTTGTCGAAGCAGGCGTCCCCTATGTGGCTTTTACGGAAAGCAGCTTGTATAAAGGCAGACTTATGAAATACGATCCAACGGAAGGCTGGATTCAGGTTGGAAAGAATTTCAGTGAAAAATACGTGGGTTATATTTCCCTTTTTGTGGATCAAGGTATACCTTATGTAGCATACACGAAAGGAGACAACATTCCCTGGTGTACACTGGGAAAGTTGGCAGTATCAAAATATGATTATGATCTTGCCTCAGGCCGGTTTGATTGGATTCCGGTAGGCGATGAGGACTTTTTCGGAATCGCTTTTTACACTTCCCTCTATGTTGAGCAGGGTATACCTTATGTAGCTTATGGAGACGGCAATGAGTTGTGTAAGATCTCCGTAGCTAAATGTATTTATGATCCGAAACAAGGAAAACAGCGCTGGGCTTATTTGGGGAAACCCGGATTTTCCGAAGGTAATGTGGTTTACCCGAAATTGGACTTTGGTCACGGTGTACCTTATGTAGCCTTTCGGGATGACAAAAACAGTTTTGGGGCTACGGTGATGAAATATGACGGCTGTCAATGGGTTAATGTCGGTGAACCCGGTTTTTCCGCAGGTGAAGTCAATTATGTGTCACTTCAGGTGCAAAACGGCAGAGCTTATGTGGCTTATGCAGACGGAGCAAAAGAAAACAGGGCCACGGTAATGACCCTGCAGGAAACGGTTTCAGTTCCTCCCATGGTTTCCAAGGAGCTTCCAGGTTTGGGGCTTTAAGATTTTTAGAAGTTTATAGAGGTTTTCAATGTCAGACATGGCGGTGTGTTCTACTTCCTCGGCCACGCCAAAATGTCTGACTAAATTATTGAGAGCATAACTGCCCAAGGTACTGTCAGCCTTTTTAATGGCGCTGATGGAACAATAAGCAGGATAGTCTTCGGGAAGCCATTGATAATAAACCAGGAACTTGCGATCAAAGGAACAGTTATGGGCCACCATGGGGTACGGGTATTTTTGCATGAAGGCTTGGAACTTCCTGATACATTCCTGATCCCTGCTGATATTGTAAAAACCGAAGCCATAGTTCTTTTTGCCGGTATAGCCGGGAATTTCCTTGCCTAAATATAGCCGGTCGACTATTTCGTAATCCTCCACCGCCAAACAGGCCACTTCAAAGATGCCTGTTTTAACCGAAAAGTCCTGTGTTTCCAAATCGATTAATACCATTTTATCCAAGGCCAACCCTCCAAGCATTTCTCCTCGGATACATTATATAGTCATGGAGGCGGACAAGTCCATGGTCTTGGAGGAACCTTCGGGTTAAAAGGCAAAAACCCCCATTGACAAGGGTGAGGGTCAATGCTAGTATAAAATCAATATCGATAAACCGAGGAACAAGAGAAGTAGGAATAATACTTGTACTCAGAGAGCCGCCGGCGGTGAGAATGCGGTTACAAAGGTTATTCTGAATGGACTTGTGAGGGAAGCCCGAAATCTTTGGGAGAGTAGGCGCTTACGGGAACCCTGCCCGTTATCAGGAGGGTGCATATGATGGTATGCAGCATGAGTGGGCGAGTAAACTCGCCAAATTGGGTGGTACCGCAGAGGCTATCAGCTTTTGTCCCTTTGTTCAGGGATGAAAGCTTTTTTTATTGATTTATTTCCACAGAAAGAGAGGAGATAGGAGAGGATGAGCAGAGGCAGATTTGGTATTCACGGCGGGCAGTATATTCCTGAACTGTTGATGAGTGCCATTAAGGAATTGGAAGAGGCCTACAATCATTACAAGGCCGATCCGGAGTTTAACGCCGAGTTGGAGGAGCTGTTGCAACAATATGCCGGCAGGCCTTCTCTACTCTATTATGCGGAGAAAATGACCAAGGACTTGGGTGGAGCCAAGATCTACCTGAAGCGGGAGGACCTGAATCATACCGGCTCCCATAAGCTGAACAACGTTTTGGGGCAAGTCCTTTTGGCCAAGAAAATGGGCAAAACCAGGGTTATTGCCGAAACAGGGGCCGGCCAGCACGGTGTGGCTACGGCAACGGCGGCGGCCCTGATGGGCCTGGAATGTGAGATTTTCATGGGTAAAGAAGACACGGAACGCCAGGCCATTAACGTGTACAGGATGGAACTGCTGGGGGCCAAAGTCCATGCGGTTTCCAGCGGTACCCAAACCTTGAAAGATGCGGTGAATGAAACAATGCGGGAGTGGGCCCGGCGGCTGCATGACACCCATTATGTGCTGGGTTCAGCGGTGGGACCTCACCCTTTCCCAACGATCGTTAAAGATTTTCAAAGTGTTATCGGCCGGGAAGTGAAAGAACAGCTCTTAGCCAAGGAAGGCAGATTGCCTGATGCGGTCATGGCCTGTGTCGGCGGGGGGAGTAATGCCATCGGTATCTTTGCCGGTTTCTTGGAAGACACTTCCGTTCGTCTGATTGGCTGTGAGGCTGCCGGCCATGGAGTTGAGACCGGCAAGCATGCGGCGACCATCACCAAGGGTTCCGTGGGTATTTTCCACGGGATGAAGTCCTATTTCTGCCAGGATGAATACGGGCAGATTGCCCCTGTTTATTCCATCTCGGCCGGTTTGGATTACCCCGGAGTTGGACCTGAACATTCTCATCTTCATGATCTGGGCCGGGCGGAATACGTTGCCATCACCGACGATGAGGCGGTAGAAGCCTTCGAATACCTGTCCCGGACGGAAGGGATTATTCCCGCCATCGAAAGCGCCCATGCAGTTGCTTATGGGATGAAACTGGCACCCCAAATGGCCAGGTACCAAATCATCGTCATCAATTTGTCCGGCAGAGGGGACAAAGATGTGGCGGCCATTGCCCGCTACAGGGGGGTGAATATCCATGAATAGATTAGGGCAGGCTTTCAGCAAAGGTAAAGCTTTTATACCCTTTATTACGGCAGGGGATCCCTCCCTGGCCATAACGGAAAAGCTGATTCCGGAAATGGCCGGAGCAGGGGCGGATATCATTGAATTGGGTATTCCTTTCTCCGATCCGGTGGCGGAGGGACCGGTGATCCAGGCCGCCGACAACAGGGCACTGGCTCAAGGCGTGACTACCGACCATGTTTTTGATCTGGTGAAAAGAGTTCGTCAAACCTGTGACGTGCCCATCTGTTTAATGACTTATGCCAATCCCGTGTTCAGTTACGGCACTGGAAAGTTCATGGAGCGTTGCCGGGAAGCGGGGGTGGACGGTCTGATTGTGCCTGACCTGCCCTTTGAGGAAAGGGAGGAGTTCTTGCCCGCTTGCCGGCAATACGGTGTCACCCTGGTTTCCATGATTGCTCCTACCTCCAAGGATAGGATCCGCATGATTGTCCAGGAAGCGGAGGGTTTTATTTACTGCGTTTCCTCCCTGGGGGTAACCGGTGTCCGGGAAAAATTGGGCGACCAGGTGAAGGAAATGGTGGATACAGTGAAAGCAGTGAAAGACATTCCCTGTGCTGTTGGTTTTGGCATCGGTAACCCTCAACAGGCAGCGGAAATGGCCGCCGTGTCCGACGGGGTGATTGTGGGCAGCGCCATTGTCCAAATCATTGCCCAGCATGGTGAAAACTGCCTCCCGCCGGTAATGGAATATGTGCGGGAGATGAAAAAGGCAATCGGTTAAAACAACGGGGGATTACTTTTCCGTCCTGTTGTCCAAAAAGATAAGATAAGTATGGTGCGAACCCGGGAGTGATCTTTCATACTTCCGGGTTCATCTTAGACGTGGAAGATGAATTTTTGATTGTGAAAGTGAATGACGACGAACTGCTGTTTATTAATTCCTCCAATATAACCACAATTAAGAGGCCGGTAAAAAAAGAAAAGAAGGAACCGCCCGGCACATAACCGGTCAGTTCCTTGTTCAAAGGGTTTCCGGGCAGCGGTCAATTTCGCCTGGACAAAAAAGGAGCTGCCCGGACGCATCCAGGCAGCTCCTTTTCAGTGAGTGTAAGACCGGTTGGCAACGAGATGGACTATTTCCCGGTATGATTCGTTGCCTTCACCGACTTAAGGTTTAAAGTTAAGTAAGGGTATTCTATTTAGTATGATCGTCGTGGCAGGTGACGCAGTTCATTTTCCCTTGCTGGGTTTTGGGCTGTGCGTTGGCCAGGGTATGGCAGCCGGCACAGTGGGCAAATTCTTCCTTGGGTTTCCAGGCAGCGATAAAGTCAAGTTTACCGCCTTTGGCCCAGTATTCATTTAACATGGTTACCGCTTTGGCCGCAACGTCTCCGGAGACTTTGGCGCACCGGTCAAATTTCTCCTCGCTGGCTGCGGAAACTCCTGCCAGGTTGGACCAAACACTGACGGAAATATGGCATAAGGGGGAACGGGGTACTGTGGTGATTTGATTCGGATATTTACAGTACTCCTCATGATCCTTGGTTGGCAGTTCCGAGGAAGAATACCATTCATAAAGTTCATTAATCATTGCATTTCCGTCTGCCGTTCCGGCGGCCAAGCCGAGGACCATTCCTGCCGAGTTTAAGGCCCCGCAGAGTGTACCCCAACCGGCGGCGCCTCCGGCTCCGTAGCGCCACATATCGTCAGATAGGGTAGTCCAGGGATAACCCACTTTTTCTTTCAATTGGCTGACGATGGCCACATAGGCAGCACTGGCGCACCCGCCGTGGGAGAAATAGTGTTCATAGCCCAGTTTTGCGGTTACTTTAGGATCCAGTTCCACATAGGTCCAGGGCAATGCCGGTGCTTCGCCGGGAGCAGCAGGAGCCACATCGGTGCCGGTGATGCTGACCGTATTGGTAGTTCCATCCCAGTCTACTTTGGCCCCAAGTGCTTCGGAAACGAAGCGGACCGGAACCAAGGTCGTGCCATCCTCAATTCTGGCTCCTTTGGAGTTCACCGCTACACCGTTAACCAGGATTTTCACCGGAGTTGAAGCCGCGGCCAGCTTCATCCCTCCCAGTCCCAGTACACTGCCGGCAGCAGCCGTGCCTGCCGCCACTGCTACAAACTTTCTGCGGGACAGCTTTTGTGTTGTCATTTCAATGCACCTCCAGAATAATTTATTGTTGATGCGGACTCTTTCACAAGAGTCGCCAAATACAAAGTCGGTGCGATATTAAAATCCTTATTTATGCTTTTTAAATATTATTTATTAACAAACAACAATAATTATATGGCATGAAAGTAAACAGAAAATATAATATCAACTGGATTTGTTTCTAGATGGAAACGATAGAATTGACATGGATTTATATTCTGCAATAGATTTGAAAAGTCCTGCTGAATTCCGAAAACATTTTAAGAAATATTTCGATAGGTATATAATTAGCGAAATATTAGTTTCGGAAAAAGCAATATAATATCATGGGCGAAATGGATGAGGGATAAGTTACTGATTTACCGGGGAGGGGAAGGAGTTCTGATGCCGGCAAGGAATTGTATTGTATAAATAACATTTTCCAATCATGAATTGGGTGGAAAAGTGCTATAATTATATGGGCTTTAGTGTTATTATGGGTGAAAGGAGACGTGGTTGCTCGTGCGGGCAAATGTTTCTTTTTTTGTGATTCCCAAACAAGATGTCATCTACCTGCCCTACGACGCTACTATGAGGCAAGCACTGGAAAAGATGGAGTACCATCGTTATACGGCGATACCTCTTATTGATGATAAAGGCAAATATGTGGGTACGCTGACCGAAGGGGATTTGCTTTGGAAGATTAAGAATACTTTTGATTTCACTTTTGACAGCCTTAACAAAATTCCGTTGACGGAGGTCCCCTTGCGCTGGCAGAATCATCCGGTTCGGATTAATGCCGCCATAGGCGATTTGATTGACAGGG
>JAAZDD010000238.1 GCA_012512955.1 Clostridia bacterium | reverse complement strand
GTTTGACGACCCGTTAATCCGTAGTGGACGAATAGGATATGAACGTTACATCCCCTGGTACAGCGATGAATATAGATATGAAACTTTTATAGATCTTCAATTTTCTAAAGAGGTGGTTCTTTCAGATGAACTAATTGAGGAAGGCTCCATGGTGCCGATTGCTATCGGGAATGACCAATACTATTTGAAAATATGGGAAGGCAACGCATCCTGGGAAGTCATCCAGACCAGTATAACTCAAATCACTCTTTCCAAGGAAGGCTGGCTGAATGAGAATAAAAACTATCACATTCAGGTTTTGCAAGACGGAGACAACGGGGAGAAACTCCTATCAGATGAATATAATCTGACGCCCCTTGGTTTTGGCACTATCAATATTGAGCTAAGCTCCGATGACTTGGGGAATATCTTGGCACTGGAAGATGCCTACTTTCCATGATTCCGGACAATACCTAATGATCTATTTTGACTCAATTGAAGATGAAAACCAAAAATATACAGCAACTTTCCCCTTATACCCCGGCATGGCTTCCGGCGACTGGCATTTAAAAGCAGTATTAGAAGCATTCAATGAAGATCCTGATACCGTTGAAAAGTATTATGGAGAATATGACGCAGTCTTCCCGCTGGCTAATCCTAATCAAGACGTTGAACCAGTGGCCGTCACAGATGTGGAATACAACATCACCTATAGAGGGGAGAGCGGTGCCGACATAGAGGTACGGTTTTCAATAGATGAAGACAGTGGAATTGTAGAGTTATGGCCCATCTATCTCCTTCTTTCACCCCAGGACACAGGACTCCTTGGCCTTTATTTGGAAGAAGTTTCACCCTATACATGGGATTATTGGGATCACATAAGACTAAATAATGGAACTTTGAGGTTAATAGGTTTTATAACGGAAGACGGAGCCCGAAATTATGTTGACACCACCCTTATGCCAGACCACGACCCCGACAAAAACCCATACTATAAGCTGATTAAAGAAACTGACCCTGTAATCATAGATAATAGGCCGCCGGAGATACAAGTCATCAAGAGTTTTCATGAGCTAGCTCCCGGTGAAGACCTTATCCTGCATATTGTGGCAGTAGATGAGATTAGCGATATAAAGGAGGTTGATGTCCGCTTCTTCATCGACATCAACGAAACGTCCAATGAAGACGCTACCACGATTAATATTATCGAAGACAAAGACGCAGGGATCTGGACAGTAAACTATACAATTCCGGAGGCTGACGGGATTGAAATTGAAGTAATTGCCACCGACAGCTATGACAACTACGAGATCTTTAGCGACACAATTGATTTAATACCGACCCCCTTCAGAGAGCAGTTAAGAGTTATCGGAACCGAGCCTTTTGACGGTGCTGTGGAGGTAAGCACCAAACCCGTTATTACTCTTACCTTTAATCAAGAAATTGAATTAGCCCCCGGCTTTGGCAGCCTTGTCCTGAACTATTTTGACAATGATCAGTCTGTTACGGGCCAGGTGTATGCCCATGTGGATGCCGGCAATAATGGCATCCTTAAGATTACACTTGACTCCGATGAGAGTTTGCCGTTGGGAACTTACTGCGAACTGGTTATCCCCGCAGGATCCGTATCAGGTTTCAATGAGAATTTTTCTTTGGGCTTCAGGGTTAAAGAACCACCTCTTGAGTTTAAAACGGAGGGCTACTTGGTAATTCCCCCGGATCCATATAATAATTACTATACCTTTTATACCTTAGAAGATCTGTTGGATATTCAGGCTGGAGGCGACAATGTCGAATGGTTTTGGGTGCAAGTCAACGATGAAAAGAAACAGCTGGTTCATTTGAAAACCAAGCTTTATCTCAAACCCGGTACCCTTAAAGTTTGGAGATATGGAACGAGTGAAGCTGCAACCTGCAATATAGGGATTATTTATCCTGCATATGTATCCCTGGTTAAAGGAAAAGATACAAAACTCCAAATAAAAGGTACTAATCTCCCGACAAAGGGAGTCACCTATTCGGCTTGGATCGTCTCTGATGAAGAAATTCAGCAAGAGCCATCATTAGAAGTTACAACTGTAGATGAAGCCTATTTGAAAATAGATATTGGCCAATTGGAGGTAGGGCGCTATGAAATCTGGGTTTTCTGCAACGAGGACTATGATAATCCCGTTGGTCGCTGCTACCTGCATCTCTTTACTGATGAATTCAAGCCACCAGTAAAAGTAATCCACCCTGCTGTGAGGGAGGAGCCTTAACGAAGCTTGTTCTTGGCAATTACGGCAGTGCTTCCGTCAATTTTGGCTTAGCCAATTTAAGATACATTAAGGGCTATCCCCTTGGCTTTACCAATCCGGCAAAAACAAATGCCGCCCCGACACAAACAGCCATGGCCCCTGCTACGGGAAGTGTGCCGTATGCCCAATTGCCGGCAGCATTCACGGCGGCACCGACCAGCGGGGGTCCCAACAGGGCACCGACATTGGTGCCCACATTCATTATTCCCATGGCTACACCGGCTAACTCCGGGGAAGGCATGGTTTCCGGTGCCAGGGTGAAGACAGTAGGCGCATAAAAGGAAGAAATGAAGCCGATCCCTACCACAAAGGGAATGATTAAGGCCGGAGAATTAAGAATAAAAGCACAGCAATAGAGTAAGCCGGTGAGCACGACGGAAATCAAGAGCATCCGGTAGCGATTGCTGATCAGGTCCAATATTTTACCGGCGATCACCACTACAAAACTGGCCACCAGGAACATCAACCCCGCATAGAAACCGGCAGTACCGGCATCCAAACCAAAACGCTCCTGGTAATAGGAAGGTGCCCAGGTGCCGAAGCTGATGGCCACAAAGCTGTACCCGGCAAAGGATAAAGCTAACAGCCAAATGGCAGGCTGTTTGAGGCCTGTTGCCAAGGAAGGCTCCGGACCGGTAGCCTTCGCCTTTTCCCCTTCTTTTAGGGGAGGACCGGTAACCACCAGACCGTAAACAACAAAAGCAATGGCTGCCAACAAGGCGCCGGACCACCAGAGACCACGCCATCCAACCATATTGATAATTGGATTACCGAGGTTGAGTGCTGAAGTTGCCCCTACCGGCACCCAGGCCGCCCAGATGCCCATGGGCAGGCCCCTTTCATGGGGTTCAAACCACATGGCTACCACTGCCGGTGCCACTACCGCAATCAATCCCAAACCGATCCCCTCAATCCCTCTGGAAACAAGGAGAGTCACGGGGCTGCCGGCGGTGGCGCCCATAGCGGAACCTAAAACCACACTGCCCATGGCCACCAAACCGCTGACTTTGGGCCCTAACCGCATCAGGATGGCGGCCGCCGGCAGTGCCAGAACAATCCCCGCCACGGCGAAAATGGACATGAGCCACCCCCCGGTGACCATATCCACATGTAGCTGTTCCCTGAGCACACCCATGGCCGGAGACACTTTAAACTGGTTGTAGACAACCGCCACCGAAGCCAAAAAGGCACTCCACATGACCGCCCAAGACTTACCCAATCTGATCCCCTCTCCTCTTCTATTCTCTGTCTCTAAATTGTTAGTATATTGTTATTGTTCTGTATTATCTTTGTTTTACCTGCTCAAGGATTCAGTTCTCCGTCCCCCGCCAAAAAAAGCCCGGTGATTCCCGGGCGGCAGCACCTGAGTGTTAATATAGGCCTTGCTCCACAAAATTGTCATAAGTAATGGTATCTCCAATCTGTCCTTTTTCCCGGAGCCAGTTCAAAACCTTCGCCACTTCTTCCTCCGTGGGCAGCTTAGGCTCGGGGAAAGCAGGCACCTGATATTGGTCCATGATGGGTGCCGGAATACTGATATGGGCAGCCATCGTTTCCTTATAGTCCTGAGGCGAGGCATTGATGTCCCGGATAGCTTTGCCCACAGCACGGTAATATTTTTCCAGGGCAGACCTCTTGGCAGCGAGGGTGTCCGTGGTCATCACCATCACTGCCTGGGAAATGGAGCGTCCCCGGTCGTCTATAATTGTTTTGCAGCCGTTAAATTCCGCCAAAGTAATAAGGGGATCGGGAAGGTTGGCCGCTTCAATATTGTTGTTAATCAACATTTCCAGCCGCACCGGAATTTTGGGGATGGCTGTTTTGGCCACTTCCTCAGGGTTAACCCCGGCAGACAGCAGCATTTCATCGGTTGTATACTCAATGATGGAATTGAAAGAGATGCCCAATTCTTTGCCTTTCAGATCCTCCACCCTATTGATACCGCTGTCGGGGGATGCCACAATGGCAAATCGTCTTCTCTCACCGGTGGCTTCCAGGGTGACTGAAGTTACTCTCAAATCGGTACCCGATTCCTTCAGCAGCGCAGCCACCACCATATCGTTCATCATCCCGTCAATTTCCCCCGATTGGAAGGCACTTTGGCTTTCTACGGTACTCTGGAAGGGTATTAATTCCACCTCTAAACCTTCCTCGGCAAAATAACCCTTTTCATTTGCCACAACCATAGGTAAAATGTCTTCTAGGGACAATACACCCAACTTCAAAGATTCCGTAACCGTTTCTGTAGCAGGCTCTCCCCCTTGCCGGTTACCGCAGCCGGTTGTCCCCAGGATTAGCAGGCCTGCCAAAAATAGAATAATGAGTTTCCATTTTGTTTTCATTTTCTTACCTCCCGGCAATAACTGAATTTAAGTTCATTTCTTGCTTTAAATTGTAACTTGTCTGATCCACTAAATCAAGACTAAGTTAACAGAATTTGCCGAATTTTTATGGGAAATAACGGAAAGGACGTGAACAGGATTTGTCTCTGAAAGCGTGGATTTTGGCCAGTCGTCCCAGAACTCTGCCTGCCGCTTCCGCTCCCGTCATTGTGGGAACAGCCCTGGCTATGGGAGACGGGACCTTTCACTTTGGCCCGGCTATGGCGGCCCTCATTTGTGCGCTGCTCATCCAGATCGGCACCAATCTGGCCAACGATGTATTCGATTTCAAGAAAGGAACTGATACGGAAGAAAGAACAGGACCATTGCGGGTTACCCAGGCCGGCTTGCTGACACCGGAACAGGTGCTGCGGGGTACCGCTGCCGTTTTTATCCTGGCTTTTATCATCGGTCTTTATTTGATTAAAGTGGGAGGCTGGCCCATTCTCCTTGTGGGCGTCTTGTCCATCCTCTCCGGCCTCGCCTATACAGGAGGACCTTATCCATTGGGCTACAACGGCTTGGGAGATATTTTCGTCTTTATTTTTTTCGGCCCGGTGGCTGTTTGCGGCACTTATTACGTCCAGGCTCTGAGCCTCGACTGGCATGTTTTTGTTGCTTCGGTGCCTATGGGGCTGTTGACCACCGCCATTCTGGTGGTCAACAATTTGCGGGACCTGCCCACGGACCGGAAAGCAGGCAAAAAGACCCTGGCGGTCCGCTTGGGCAAAAAAGCCACTCAAATGGAATACTGGTTGCTGGTGGCCGTCTCCTTTGCCGTTCCTCTTATCCTGTGGCTAGGGGGATTGGCTTCCTATTGGATGTTGCTTCCCCTGCTGGCTGTCCCCTGGGCAATTCCCTTGATCAGGGACATTTACACCAAACAAGGGGCCCCTTTAAACATGACCCTGGCCGGCACCGGCAAGCTGGAACTTCTCTACGGTATCGGCTACTCCCTCGGCTATGTCCTCGACAAACTGTTGTGAATGACAAAAAAAGACAAGGGGACAATTCCCCTGTCTCGTTATTTGGTGAGGGATTTCCAGAGGCAGACTCTTTTTTCCAGCCCGTCAATGACCAGGTACAGGAAAAAGCCCATCAAGCCCATGGCCAGGATCCCGGCAAACATGTCGGCATAAGCCATGCGGGACAGGGCATCCATGATGAAATAGCCAATTCCCTGACGGGTGGCGTATGTTTCCGTCAGGAACAACACCGCCATGGCGGTACCCAATCCTAGCCGCAGGGAAGTGAGTATTTCCGGCAGGCAGCCGGGGAAATACACATGGGCATACAGTTCCCAGGTCCCGGCCCCCAGGGATTGGACTGACAGGACATAGGCCTCTTCCAGGTGCCTGGCCGCATCCCTGGTGGTTACCAGCACCTGGTAAAAGACAATTAACGTAATCAGCACCACTTTGGATAAATCACCGATCCCCAACAGGACAAACAAGACCGGCATAAATACCACTTTGGGAATGGGAAAGGTCAGATAAATCGCCGGGGCTAAAAAACTGTCCAGCCGGCGATTCCGGCCCAAGATCAATCCCAAGGGTACCCCCAAAAGCAAGGACAAGGCCAAACTGACCAGGACCCGGTACAGGCTCACTCCGATATGAACTATTAACCCCTTGTCCAATTGGTGATAAAAGCTGATAAGGGCCCGGTGAGGCGCCGGCAGGGCACTATGGTCAATGGCAAAGGCTACAAGCCACCAGAGGGCCAACAGGACCACACCGGTGGTCAAGTAGCGGGCGGTCATCATTTTATTACTGGTTGGCAGCAACATCTTGCATCACCCCGTACAGGCTCTGCCGCAGGTAATTGGCCAGCTCCAGGGACTGGTGGGTTCCCCGGTGGCTCCCGTTAACCGCCAAGTTGTTCTCTACCTTTTCTTTCACTGTACCCGGCAAATTGGTCATCACCATAATTTCCTGACCCAGGAAAACTGCCTCCTCAATGTTGTGGGTGACCAGTAAGATGGTCAGCCCGGTTTCCTGCCAGATTTCCAGCAGCAAATGCTGCATTTCCTCTCTGGTTAAGGCATCCAGGGAAGAAAAAGGCTCATCCATCAGCAGGAGCTTAGGCTCCAGGACCAAGGACCGGGCAATGGCGATCCGCTGCCGCTGGCCGCCGCTCAATTGAGCCGGGTAACGGTGAGCCAGGTGAGCTAAGCCCATTTTAGCCAAAATCATTTTTCCTTTTTCCCTAATTTCCTGTTTGGGGTGTTTTCTGATTTGAAGTCCTAAAGTAACATTTTCCCAAACGGTTTTCCAGGGCAGCAGCCCATAATCCTGGAGGATGAGGGCCGTATCCCGGAACTCCCGGGGAGACAGCCCGTCAATTAATACACTGCCCTGGTAGCAGGTATTCAGGCCGGCAATCACATTTAAGAGAGTGCTTTTGCCGCAACCTGACGGGCCAATGATCACCCCTATTTTCCCTTCTGCCAGGGAAAAACTGACCTGGTTCAGGATCTGAACCCCTTGGTTTCCCTGCCGGTAGGCCAAGTTTAAGGAAGCGATTTCCAGAAAACTATTTCCCATCCTGTCCTAAACCCCTTAGGTTATATTCTACCAGAGCATCGTAACATTCCATCAGGTTTTCCGGCTGCCCTTCCCTCAACCAACTGATAATCACTTGCCTGAAAGTACCCACAAAAGCACAGGCACTGATGTAAGTATCCTGCTCGGGAAGGTGCCCTTCTGCCACTAACTCATCCAAATCCATTTTGGATAACAGAACTAATTCCTTTTCGATATTAATCAGCTTGTGGTTCAGAATTTTGGAAATTCCGGGGGCCTGGATTAACAAGATTTTGGCCAATTGCTGTTCGTCGCTGAACACCTGGACACAGGTTCTCATACTGGCCTGAAGTTTGTCCATGGTAGAGGTGTATTTTGCCCGTTCCTCTTTGATCCGCTGCAGGAGCTTTTGATACATTTCCTCAGCGATGGTTTCCACTAACTTATCTTTATTGGCAAAATACAAATAAAAAGTGCCGGTGGCAATACCCGCCTTTTGGGCAATATTCTTAATGCCTGCCTTCGTGTAACCACCTTCCGCCAAAACCTCTTTGCCGGCCGCAATGATGGCCGCCCGCTTGCTTTTCAGTTTCTCCTCCACTTTTTTGGTCTTCCGGTAGGACATAAATACCTCCAATAAAATGAATGAGATTCAGAACTATGCTCTTAAACTTTATCCTGAAAACCAGTGTTTGTCAATAAAAAAACCTTCCCCTACAAGGAAGGCTTCCTGTCAATTCAGTTGAGCAGATCTGTAAGCCGAGTTATGTCGTGGATGATCATCTATCTAGGACGGCTGTTACCAGACGCCTCATGCGACCTACCCGGGAACTGGACGGGCCACCCTGCGTTCCCCTATTCGGTCTTGCTCCGGGTGGGGTTTACCTAGCCAAACCAGTCGCCTGGTTGCTGGTGAGCTCTTACCTCACCTTTTCACCCTTACCAAGTTCAACTTGGCGGTATATCTCTGTGGCACTTTCCTTAGGGTCGCCCCCACTGGGTATTACCCAGCACCCTGCCCTGCGGAGCTCGGACTTTCCTCAGATACCACCTTTCGGCCCGGTACCCGCGATCATCTAATCTACTCAACCAATATTCAATTAACCGGAACTACATGTTAACACGGATCGGCTCCCAGGTCAAGAGCAGGTTGACCTCTTTGATGGTGTCAATTAATTCCTTACTGGTAAAGGGCTTGATCACATATCCTTTGGCTCCGGCTTGGAAAGCTTTCTGGATGTACTTGTCCCCTCCCTGGACCGTCATCATAATGGTCTTGGTCTGCGGGAAACGCCTGGTAATCATTTGACAAGCAGCAATCCCATTGATACCCGGCATGTTAATATCCATGAGGACAATATCAGGTTTAAGCTTTTCCACCTGTCGAAGAGCAGACTCCCCATCAGCAGCCTCGCCGATTACAACTAACTCTTCATCAAGGGATAACAGCCGCTTCACATTGTCCCTGGTCTCTTTAATATCATCTACCAGTAATATTTTAATGGGCATGGCAGCTCTCCTTCAGGCGTGTGTTCCGGTGGGTAGCGCTCCTAAATAACATTGGCAAAGGTAAAAGGGACCCTACCAATGGTAGGGTCTATAAAAGGGATTGTGGGAGGTCTAAATAAAATGTGCACTTCTTGCTGTTCATTATAGCAAGTTCCCCCAATCCCCAAAATCCGACAATGGTCACTTATCACGGTAGGACCGGTCCCATTTTTCTTAGGACTAAATGATCTTTTTCTCCATAGCCTTGATAACCGCCTCTGTCCTGTCCCCTACTTCCAATTTTTTAAAAATATTGGTAATATGATTTTTCACTGTTTTTTCACTGATGAACAGTTCTTTGGCGATTGATCTGTTAGTTGCCCCTTTTGCCATTAGACGTACTATTTCCTGTTCCCTGTTGGTTAAGAGGGGTCCGTTATTCATGTCCAGGGCTTTGGCCATTTGGCCAAATTGGTGCAGCACTTTGCCGGCAATTTTGGGATGGAGGGGTGCCTTTCCGCAAACGGCGTCCTTAATGGCCTGGACTAAAGTATTAGGTTCTACATCTTTAAGCAGGTACCCGTTAGCACCGGCCCGTACGATATCTAAGACAAGCTTTTCCTCTTCGTAGACGGTAAGGACAATCACCTGAGTTTCCGGATATTGCTCTTTGATCACCTTACAAGCCTGAATCCCATTTATTTTCGGGAGATTAATATCCATCAGCACTACCTGGGGCCTGCATTCATGAACCAATTTGATCCCCGTTTCCCCATCGCCTGCTTCGCCAACTACTTCCAAATCATCATCTAGAGAAAGAATCTTGATTAAACCTTCCCGTAAGAGAGGGTGATCATCGACTACCAAAACGGTGATCTTACTCATCCTCGAACCTCCTCTTCCACTGGAACCCTCACACTGATGGTGGTGCCGGAACCCGGCTGGCTGTTGATTTTAATGGTGCCCCGCAAAAAGGCTGCCCATTCTTTCATGCCCCGCAGCCCAAAGCAATCGTCGTTTAACGGTTCCTCTACATTGAAACCGACACCGTTGTCTTTAATGATTACAGTGATATTTAACGGAGACATTTCCATAATCACCCTGGCTTGAGTGGCCCGGGAGTGTTTCCGGATATTCGTCAGGGCCTCCTGAATGATCCGGAACAAGGCTACTTCCTTGGGGGAACTGTAGCGCTGGGGATTCCCGATGCCGGCAACCTCCACAGGAAGCCCGTGTTTACACTCAAAATCCATGGCGTAACGCTGGATCGCCGGTACCAGCCCTAAGTCATCCAAATCCATGGGTCGCAAATCAAAGATAATTTTTCTGATCTCTTCCAGGTTAGCACGGGCAAACTCCTTCAGTCCCTGCAGTTCCTGTTTCAACAGTTCCGGTTTCTTGTCCAAAAGCTGCTCGCAGTACTCAGCCCGCAAGACCACATTGGCCAGGGATTGAGCCGGTCCGTCGTGGATGCCCCGGGCAATCCGTTTCCGTTCTTCTTCCTGGGCCCGGATGATGGCGAAACCTACTTGCTGCTGTTGTTGCAGTTTTTCAATTTCTTCCCAGATATTCTGCAGGCTGCTGGTCAGGTAAGACATAGCCACCCCTACCTGGGTGACCAGCTTTTCTGCCTTCTCAGCAGTCCTCACCATACTGAGATGACTGATCTCCAGTTCATGGCGTTTGGCCTTCAGTTGTTTTTCCCTTTCCTGCAGCAAAGCCACTTTAACCTGAAGTTCCGCCACCTCTTCATAGGCTTTCTTCATATCTTCCTCGGAATACCTATTCAGTTCCCGGTTGACTTTCATTAAGCGGACCCGGGCTTTTTTCACTTCCCGCTCCCAATGGTCCACTTCATCAATCACCCGGAGTGTCAACTCCTTGATCTGGTTCATTTCCTTTTCCAGGCGCAGGCATTCAGCCCGGGCATGTTCAGCGATCTCGAAGATCTGTTCTTTACTTTTCTCCAGAGTTTCAATGGTGTCTTGTAATATTTTATCCAAATCAAAGGTTTTCATCTTTAGTTTCCCTCATCTATCCCTTTATTGGCCAGCCCGTCGGCAACTTTATTCTGTTCCCGCGGTATATGGACAATCGTAAACAGGTCAAACTGTTGAATTAATTCCTTTGCTTTGCGGTACAAAGGCTTTAACCCTTCATTTTTGACCCGGTATTCTCCTTTGATCTGTTTAACCACCAGCTCGCTGTCAGTATAAAGCAGCACTTCCCTGGCCTTTAATGCCGCTGCCTTCTCCAAGGCGGTGACCAGGGCCGTGTACTCGGCTATATTGTTGGTGGCCTGCCCCAGGAAAGAGCTGATTTCAGACAAAACCTCTCCTTCTTCATTCTGAATGACCGCTCCAATACCTGCCGGTCCGGGATTGCCTCTGGCGGCACCGTCAGTATAAATAACCAGTTTCAACTTCCAATCCTCCTAACTATTGACCAGTAATCGACCGCAGTTCTCACATTTAATTAACTTCCCCTGCTTAAGCTGCTGCCGGAACATTGAGGGCAATTGGATACCGCATCCGCCGCAATTCCCTCCCTGGACTTTAGCCAAAGCGACAGTACCCAACTGTTCCTGTAGCCGGCGATACTGCTGCAACAGGGAGGGGTCAATCTGAGCCTCCAACTCCTCCATGTGGGAGATGAGGGTTTGCAGCCTGACCTTGCCCTCTTGCCATTTTTCTTTAACCTGTCTGGCCTTTTGATTATAACTGTCCATATCTTTGACCAGTTGATCGTGTTTTACTTGTAGACAATTCTCCATGGTAGCAACTTTTTCCTCCAGGTTCAGATAATCCTCTAATAGGGTATTGAGCTTTGCCTCCACATTTTGCCACTGGTCCTCCAAATGACCCAATTCCTTGGGATTAACGACTCTGCCGCCGTAAAGTTCCTGCTCCAGAGCCTGTTTTTTGGCTTCTATAGCTGCTATTTCCTGTCTCAGCCTTTTGGATTGCTTGACTGTTTTCTCCCATTCCGCCTTCTCCCGTTTTAGTTCCTCCTGGCGAGCTAATAAGGCTTCTTTTTCTTTAGTCAAGGCCTTAATCAACTGCCGGTCCAACTGTTTTTGTTCCTTTTCCCGGTCCAATTCCAATTGCTGCAACTGCCATAACTGGGCTAGTGACATGGATATTCCTCCTTTGAGAATCTCCTAAAAGAATAAAAAAAGATAGAAGCATAAAAACTTCTATCTCAATAAAAACGCCACGGGTCAGTATTTACTTGGGAATGAAATACGGGCAGTATTTCACCATTGCCGGCAAAGGCCTGTTGTAATTGGGTTTTCAACCAAGGCAAAACTACCCTTTCCGTAGGGCCGTGACCGGCATCAATCACCATTAAACCCAAACTCTGAGCCAATTGACCTTCATGATAGCCCACATCGCCTGTGATCAACACTTGGGCACCCTTTTGCGCGGCAGACCGCACCAAGCTGCCTCCGGAACCGCCGCAGACAGCTACCTGCTGAACAGAGTCTCCGGAACCGGGTACTACTTTAACAGAGGACAGTTGGAGACGTTCTTTCACCAGAGCAATCAATTGTTCTTCAGTTATTGGCTGCTCTAAGCGGCCAACTCTTCCTAACGCTCCCATAACCGGTTCCTCAAGGG
>JAAZDD010000237.1 GCA_012512955.1 Clostridia bacterium | reverse complement strand
GTCTTGGCTTTACAGAAGTATGGTTTGTTTAAAGGCGGGTTTTTGGCTTTAAGAAGAATTGTGAAATGTCACCCTTTCCATCCCGGGGGCTATGATCCTGTCTGAAATTCGTGGTAATTGGAAAAGGTAATAATAAACTATGGGAGGTGGATCCTGCAAAAGGTGCCCTTAGGGGTGGTTTGATGCAGGGAGTAATTTGTTCGGATCACTGGTAAACTTTATTTCCGAATCTATTCAGTTTTTTTATAACATAACGGCCAGTTTGGGTATTCCTAACTACGGTATTGCTATTTTGTTTTTTACGATTGTGATCAAAATTATTCTGTTTCCCCTAACTGCGACCCAAGCCAGGTCCATGAAGAAGATGCAGGAGATCCAACCAAAAATTAAGGAACTCCAGGAAAAATACAAAAAAGACCCCCAAAAAGCCCAGCAAAAAATGATGGAGCTCTACCAAAAGGAAAAAGTCAATCCTTTTGCCGGCTGTCTTCCTTTGCTGGTGCAAATGCCTATTTTATTCGCCTTGTTTAGTTCTTTGCGTACCTTTTTTGATCCTGTAAGGCACCCGGAATATGTGAATTTGGACCATGCTTCTTTCCTGTGGGTTTCCAATCTGGGTTCCCCGGATCCCTGGGTTTTGCCTATTTTGGCCGGTTTGTTTACTTTTCTTCAAAGTAGGGTGAGTATGGGCAGTTCCAATGATCAGACCCAAAAAACAATGCTCTATGTGATGCCCTTGATGATGGCTTGGTTTGCCCGGAGCTTTCCGGCAGGTCTGTCTCTTTATTGGGTAATGTACAGTATTATCAGTGCTTTGGAACAGTGGGTTATCCGGCGTACTCCAAGCGGTGTGAAAAAGGAGGAAGTGGCTTAACATCATGAAAACCATAGAGATCACCGCTAAGACCGTGGAGGAGGCAGTACAGACTGCTTTAAAAGAGCTGCAAGTTGAATTGGATCAGGTAGAGGTGGAAGTATTGGAAGAGCCGTCTAAAGGGTTTTTAGGAATTATCGGTTCGAAAATGGCTAAAGTAAGGATCACCGTTAAAGAGGACCCTATAGAACTGGCTAAGTCGTTTTTGGAAGGTATTTTTAAGAAGCTTGGTGTGCAGCCGGAAATTAGGACCAAAAAGACAGATAAATATTACCACTTATCTTTTCACGGCTCCCGTTTGGGAATTTTAATCGGCCACCGGGGAGAAACCCTTGATGCACTGCAGTATTTATGTAATTTGGCAGTAAACAAAAAATTGGAGAATAGAGTGCATATTGTTCTGGACGTGGAAAATTACCGGCAACGGCGTGAAGAAACTTTGGTCAAATTGGCTCGCAAATTGTCGGATAAAGCAAAAAGAACCGGTCGCAGGGTGGTTTTGGAGCCGATGAGTCCACAGGAAAGGCGGATCATCCATACGGCCTTGCAAAATGATCCGGAGATTCAAACTTTCAGTGAGGGTCAGGAGCCCTATCGTAAAGTTGTGATCAGTGTCAAATAATTGTTGGTTGGGGGCCCAGCGATGGAAAATTGCTGGGTCTTCTCGATCAGGACCGGGTTCAGGTCGTAACCTGTGGCAGTGAAAATAAGGGTAATTAAAGAACGGGCGGGTGTTGGCAATGGAGGATACCATCGCAGCCATTGGGACGGCCTTGGGAGAAGGCGGTATCGGGATTGTGCGCATCAGCGGTCCCGAGAGCCGGCAGGTAGTGGAAAATTTGTTCATTCCCAATAATCCGGAAAACTGGCGCCGGTGGCAAAGTCATCGCTTATATTTAGGCCATTTTTGTGAGGACAGCCGGAAACAGAAGATAATCGATCAGGTGCTGGTGGTCACTATGAAGGGACCTCACAGTTACACCGGAGAAGATATGGCCGAGATTCACTGCCACGGTGGTTATTTGGTCGTCAGAGCCGTGTTGGAAGCAGTCCTCAGTCAAGGTGTGCGGCTGGCCCAGCCGGGAGAGTTTACCCGGAGGGCTTTCCTGAACGGGAAGCTGGATTTAGCCCAAGCGGAAGCAACCATTGATTTAATCCGGTCTAAAAGCAGGGCCGGGTTGACAGCAGCTGTCAATATCCTGGATGGTAAACTGTCACAATTGATCGAGCGTTGCCAGGAGGAGCTGCTGAGAATGATTGCTTATTGTGAGGCAGCCATCGATTTCCCTGAAGATGAAATTGAAGTACTGGAACCTGAGGAAATAAAATCAGTGGTCAATCACTTGATCGGTAAAATAGAAAAGCTATTGGCTGATTATGATAAAGGCCGGTTACTGCGGGACGGTGTGAAAACCGTTATTCTGGGGAAACCCAATGTAGGAAAATCCAGTTTACTCAATGCCTTGCTGGGTCGGGAACGGGCCATTGTTACTGAAATTCCCGGCACTACCCGGGACTTAATTGAAGAACCGCTTGATCTGGGCGGTGTCCCTCTCCGGTTGATCGACACGGCAGGTATTCGCCCCACGGAAGATTTGGTGGAAAAGATAGGGGTGGAAAGAACGAAAGCTGTCTTAAAAGAGGCTGACCTGGCTTTACTGGTCTTGGATGCCGCAACAGGAGTGACAGATAATGACCGGCTGGTGTTACAATTGGCCAGGGAGGCTGCCGTACCCTTGCTGGTGGTTATTAATAAAATGGATTTGGAACCGGTTTTGATTAACAAAGAGCAGTTGGAAGCATCTTTTCCCGACTTGACGGTACTGGAAATCTCCGCTTTATCCGGCTATGGTTTGCCGGAGTTAGAGGAAAAGGTACGGTCCATGGTTGGTTTAGGAGAAGTGCGTTTTGATGGGGAGCCTTTGGTGACCAGACTCAGGCACCGGCAAGCATTACTTAAAGCTTTGGATCACCTGCAACAATTACTAGGTTCCCTGGAAGCAGGGTTGCCGGAAGACTTTTTGACCATTGATTTAAGGGGTGCTTGGGAAGCCTTGGGCGAGATTAACGGTAAGACGGTGGGAGAAGACGTATTGGACAAGATCTTTGCGGAATTCTGTATTGGTAAGTAGCTGTCACCAGAAAGGATGAGATAATGGGGTACCGGGCAGGCAATTATGATGTGATTGTAATAGGTGCAGGACATGCGGGATGTGAAGCGGCTTTGGCCAGCGCCCGGATGGGCTGTAATACTTTATTGATTACTTTAAATCTTGATCAAATTGCCCTGATGCCTTGTAACCCGGCTGTAGGCGGTCCTGCAAAAGGGCATTTGGTGCGGGAAATTGATGCTTTGGGGGGGCAAATGGCCCTCAATACTGATTTGACGGCAGTGCAAATCAGGATGCTCAATACGGGAAAAGGACCTGCTGTTCGGGCCTTACGTGCCCAGTCAGACAAGAAAAAATATCAAGCAAAAATGATTGAGACTCTCAATCACCAGCCACGACTGGCGGTGAAGCAAGGCATCGTGGAAGAAGTGCTGGTTGAGGGGGGAAAGGTTGCCGGTGTCCGGGTCAAGACGGGGTTGGTTTACGGGGCCGGGGCCGTAGTCTTGACCGGTGGTACTTATTTAAAAGGAAAAGTCCTGTTAGGGGAAACAGTGTATCCCGGAGGTCCCAACGGTCAGTTGGCCGTGGAGGGGCTGTCAGGGAGTTTAAAGGCTTTGGGGATCAGCTTGGGCAGGTTTTCCACCAGTACTTCGCCCCGGATTGACGCTGCTACCGTTGACTATGAGAAACTGGAAGAACAAAAGGGTGATGATCCTCCCTCTTATTTTTCTTTCCTGACGGAGGACCAGGAGATCCCTAATTTGTCCTGCTGGCTAACCTATACCAATGAAACTACCCACCGTATTATCCGGGACAGCGTGTCCCGTTCCCCCGTTTACGGAGGAGAAATTAAAGGTGCAGGGCCCAGGTATTGTCCTTCCATTGAAGATAAGATTATCCGGTTTGCTGATAAGACCAGTCACCAGGTTTTTTTGGAGCCGGAAGGAGTGGATACCCGGGAAATGTACGTTCAGGGGATGACTACCGGCTTGCCGGAGGAGGTACAATTGGAATTGCTCCGCACCATTCCGGGTCTTGAACAGGTGGAAATAGTGAGGGCAGGTTACGCCGTTGAATATGATTACATCTTGCCCCACCAATTGGATTTAACCCTCCAGTTGAAAAAGGTGCCCGGTTTGTTTTCGGCAGGGCAAATTAACGGCAGTTCCGGTTATGAGGAGGCGGCAGCCCAGGGTTTAATGGCGGGGATCAACGCCGCTTTGTGGGTACAGGACAGGGAGCCCTTGATTCTCAAACGTTCCGAGGCTTATATCGGAGTGTTGATTGATGATCTGGTAACCAAGAATGTTACCGAACCTTACCGGGTGTTGACTTCCCGGGCGGAATACCGGCTGCTCCTCAGGCATGATAATGCCGATTTGCGTTTGACGGAAATAGGCCGGGCCGTAGGCTTGGTGAATGATGAACGGTATGAAAAGTTCCTACGCAAAAAGAAAGAGATTGAAACTGAACTCAAGCGATGGGAGCAAGTGCTTGTTTATCCGGAAGACAGTCACTTGGCCGAAGTTTTGAAGCGAAAAGGAAGCAGTCCTTTGAAACAGCCCACCCCCTTGGCCACCTTGTTGAAACGGCCGGAATTAAGCTTTGGGGACCTGGAGGAGGTATTGCCGGGGGAACAGGTATCCCGGGAGGCAAAGGAGCAAGTAGGGATCCAGGTCAAGTATGAGGGCTATATTAATAAACAATTACAGCAGATCCAGCGCTTCGACAAATTGGAAGGAAAGAGACTTCCCCATGACTTGGATTACAACAGTATTAAGGGACTGTCCCTGGAGGCCAGGGAAAAACTCAATGAAATCAGGCCCCTGTCCATCGGACAGGCCTCCCGGATTGCCGGGGTATCACCGGCGGATATTAATGTATTGTTGATCGTCCTGGAACAAAGACGAAGGAAGCGTAAAGAAAATGAGTGATTTTCTAACTGTTTTGGAGAAGGGTATCGCTGAACTGAAGATTGATTTGACCGGGGAGCAAAAGAGTCAATACCTGCAGTACCAGGAGCTTTTAACCTATTGGAATCAGAAAATCAATTTGACTGCCATCAAAGAGGAAAGGGTAATTGCCATCAAGCATTTTTTGGACTCCCTGGCGGCGGGCGCATTGATGAAATGGGATAAACAGGGTATAATGTTAGATTTAGGCTCCGGAGCCGGTTTTCCCGGTTTGGTGTTGAAAATATGGCAGCCCCAGTGGCAGTTTACTTTGGTGGATTCCGTGCAAAAGAAGGTAAACTTTATGAATTTGGTGATCGAAAGTCTTCGTTTAGAGAAGACCATTGCCGTTCACAGACGTGCCGAGGATTTAGGAAGATTAGCAGATCACCGCCACCGGTATGACCGGGTAGTTGCCAGGGCCGTGGCTGCTTTGCCTGTTCTTTGTGAATATTGTCTTCCCCTTGTGGCCACGGGTGGTTATTTTTATGCCCTCAAGGGTCCAAATTACCGGGAGGAATTGGAGCAGGCCCAGGCTGCCATTGCTGTCCTGGGCGGGCGGTTGGAGACCGTCAGGGAGTACCGGTTGCCCTTGACAAAGGATTCCCGGTCACTGATTATTATCGAAAAGACTAGGGATACTCCCAAGCAGTATCCCCGCAAAAGCGGCCTGCCTGGAAAAAAGCCAATTATGCAAAAGCAGCAATGAGTTTTTGCCGCCGTATTTATTCTTCCCGGCGGCTTTTTTTATTTAGGGGCAGGAACTACTTCACAGGTTGTGGAATGTATAAGCTGACTGGTGGAGATTTTTAGGAAACAGGTGATGGATATGGGTCGGGTAATCGCAATAGCCAATCAAAAAGGAGGAGTAGCCAAAACCACTACTGCCATTAATTTAGGTGCTTGTATGGCTGAATTGGGGCAGAAAGTATTGTTGATTGACAACGATCCCCAGGGCAATGCTTCCAGTGGATTAGGCATTAATCGTTTACAAACGGTCCGTTGTATCTATGACGTGTTGATTAACGGTGTTCCTATGGAGAGTGTGATCCTATCCACTGAGCTGGCTAACCTGGATCTTGTGCCGGCAACAATCCAGTTGGCCGGTGCGGAAATTGAATTGGTGGCGGCCATTTCCCGGGAGATGAAACTGAAAAAAGCGCTGCAACCGGTGCGTGACCGGTACGATTATATCTTATTGGATTGCCCTCCTTCTTTGGGATTGCTAACCTTAAACGCTCTGACAGCTGCAGACAGCGTGTTGATCCCCATCCAATGTGAGTATTATGCTTTAGAAGGCTTAAGCCAACTGATGAATACCATTCAACTGGTGCAGAAGCACTTGAACAGTGACTTGGAGTTGGAGGGGGTAGTATGTACCATGTTTGATGCCCGTACCAACTTGTCCATTCAGGTAGTGGAGGAAGTGAAAGAGCATTTCAAGGATAAGTTGATGAAAACCATCATTCCCAGGAATGTAAGGTTGAGTGAAGCTCCCAGTTATGGACAGCCCATTATCACCTACGATCGGCGCTCAAAAGGGGCTGAGGTATATATGGAACTGGCAAAGGAAGTGATGAGTAAGTAATGGCGAAACGTGGTTTAGGTAGGGGATTGGAAGCTTTATTGCCTTCTAATTTCAGCTTGCAAGGTGAACAGGGTGCCGGGAAGGCAGTGAAAAAGGTGGTTGAACTTAATATTGAAGAAATAGTTCCCAATCAGGAACAGCCCCGGCGGCGGTTTAATGACAGTACCTTGCGGGAGCTGGCTGCTTCCATTGAAGAACATGGAGTGGTTCAGCCCATTATCGTCAGAACTCTCGAGGATGGGAAATATCAAATTGTGGCCGGGGAGCGGCGGTGGCGGGCTTGCCAACTGCTGGAGAAAAAGACCATTCCGGCTATTATTGAAAACTTTAATGATCAGGAGCTTTTGGAAATAGGTTTAATTGAAAATATACAGCGAGAAGACCTAAATCCTCTGGAGGAAGCCAGAGCTTATAAAATGTTAATTGATGTCTACGGTCTTTCCCAGGATGAGGTTGCCCAAAAGGTTGGAAAGAGCAGGCCCTTTATTGCCAATATGATGAGGCTTTTGAATTTGGCCCGGCCCGTTCAGGAGTTGCTGGTCAGCGGTGAACTCTCTGTCGGCCACGGCAGGGCTCTTTTGCCTCTCCCGGAGGATGGACAGGTGACCTTGGCCAAAAAGGTCCTTAGGGAGGGATTGTCCGTCCGGGAGACGGAGGCATTGGTTAAGAGTGTATTAACTTTGGCCGGGGATCGACCGGCGAAAAAAGAGAAAAAAGACCGACCCTTGGTTTTGGACAAAAGTTTGGTTCTGGACTACCAGGACCGGTTGAGGGAAAAATTGGGGACCAAAGTGGAAATAAATCAACAGGGGGAAAAAGGGAAGATCATTATTGAATATTACAGTTCCGAGGAATTAAATCGGGTGTTGGAATTTTTCTTCACGGAAGAGTAAACATGTAATTCTTCTATGTTTCTGTTGATGTCCTTAGCTAGTCCCTGGCCGGTGTTTTTCGGGAAATGAGGTATGGCTAGGATAGGAGAAACATAGAGGATTTTTTTGTGTTTAGGAAAAATGTTTCACGTGAAACGGATGATACCGGAGGGGGTGATTGGTTTGGCCGGATTATCTATTCTCCGTTTACTGGCGGTGTTGTTACCCCCGGTAGTCGGCCTTGTTATTTTGTATTTTATAATTAAAGTGGCTATCTAAAATGCCATCAAAGAACTAAAAGATGAAGGGATCCTTTAAATTATGAGCAATGATCGGATGTACAATGTTATTTTTCCTGTCTGGTTGCTCTGGCTGGTGCCGCCGGTGATCCTGGTTGTAGCTTTAGGTAATTTTGTGGTGGACAGCCTGGTGTTATTATTAAGTTGCCGGTTAGTGACCGGGAAACTCGAAGGCAGGAGTCTTTGGAGCATCTACCGCCACTCTATTCTCAAAATTTGGCTGTTCGGCTTTTTGGCTGATTTTATAGGCAGCTTTCCCCTGATAGCGGTAATGGTTACAGATAGATGGGCAGGATTAATTCCTTTGCCAGGTCAGGTAGAGCTGGCCTTTATGCTCAACCCCTGGCTTAACGGGGTGGCACTCCTTTTAGTCTCTCTATCTGTGGCTTTGGCGGGTATCTTGGTTTTTGTGTTTAACTACAGGTTTGCTTTAAGAGGGGTCATTAGGGAAAAAGGGCCGAGATTGAAAATCGCCTTAGTGTTGGCCGTGCTGACAGCTCCTTATACCCTGCTCATTCCTACTGAATGGTTGTACTATTGAGCCTATACAAAAGGTGTTTGGATGTCTGGGGGAGACTTGCAGAAAGAGTTTAACCTGTGTAGGAGCTTTACAAAGGAAAAAATGCCGGTGTTTCACGTGATACAAAAGAGCTTTAAGACCGGTCCCTGCCCGTGTAGCCGAGATGGCAGAAATTAAACCATAATGTTTCACGTGAAACAAAGATAATCAAAACAGTTGTTCCTTGGAGAATGAAGGTCTTTACCCAAATATCAGTGCAGAACCTGGGATTAAGACCGGCGACAAAAGATCAGATTAGCAGTCTGTAGCTCAAATGCCGGTAACAGCGGCTAATTCTTGCCAGCATCACAACAAACCGGAAATTGAGAGCGGGGAGGGGAGTTTCTTGCAGTATCAAGAAGCCAAACCGGGACGGATCTTTGTCCTGAGATTGGAACACGGGGAGTCGCTTCCGGATGTGATTGAGCAATTTGCCCGGGAGCAAAATATCAGCCGGGCCCTTGTCCATTTTTTGGGAGGAGCGGATACGGGCAGCAAAGTGGTTGTAGGTCCTGAGGATGGTGCTGCAACTAAGCCGAAACCATGTGTAACCGGATTATGGGGAACCAGTGAGGCTGTGGGTATAGGGACTGTCTTTCCCAATGAAGACGGATTACCTAAACTTCATCTCCATGCTGCTTTCGGCCGCAAAGGTGATACCATAACCGGCTGTACCAGGGAGGGAGTACAGGTCTGGCAAATAGGTGAAGTAATCATCCTTGAATTGCTGGAAACGAAAGCCCAAAGAAAAGTAGACCCCAAGACCGGTTTTGAATTGTTGGAGCTGGAGTAAAAAAATGAAGGGAAACTTAAGCAAAATCGCGGTGCTGTTAGTGGTTTTTCTGTGTCTCGGCACACAACCGGCCGGGGCTAATGCGGGTCCAACCTATTGGCAGGGCTATCCGGCAGCGGAGGTTGTGGTGGTTCGTGAAGACTGCCCGGTAGAAGTGGCCGAAGAAAGGCTACTGCTGGATTTCAACCAAGCAGGAAAGGGTCATCTAACCGTGGAAGGGCGGGTTACCGCCGACTACCACATGGTGAACCCTACTGAAGAAATATTATCAGTGGAGATGGCTTTTCCCTTGGTCAGTTCCATCATGGGTTTTGCTCCGGAGGATGTGTCCGTGACCGTAGACGGCAAGCCGGTGCCTTTTGATGCCCTTGCTCATTCCGGCAGTTCTCATCGGTGTGGCCGGTGTGTTAATTGGAAGAATAATAGCAAAAAGGGAGAAAAGACAATAATAGGACAGAAAGAGGATTATCTTGAAAATAATTCCACCTAAAAGGAATATTAATTGAAAAGCGGGTCATGTTAATAATAAATCCTTTTAGGAGGGATGACTGTTGGCCGGAGAGTATTATCTCAAATATGGCGGAGTCAAGTTTGTACCTAATGTGCCTCCTGAACAAATCAATGAATTTGTAGCCAGACTGTCCGAAAAACAGCGATCTTCTCTTTATGAGGTAGCGAAGGAACTTTGGGATCATGGGCTTATCACCATTCGGGAAGGTGAATTCACTACCATTGATGACGAGATGTATGATGCGCAAAAATAACCGGGGACAGGGAGCGAACCCTGTCTCTTTTTTGTGCCAATGTCTAAGCAATCAGGCTTGACAAAAAAGATGAAATTAGTAAGAGTAGATATAATCAGCTTAGAAAGATAGGAGAGAAGGATTTTGTTGGGCACTGTTGTAAATACCATTGCGATCATTGTGGGAGCTGCCTTGGGAAAATGGGCCGGGGGAGCTTTAAAAGACGAAATGCAGAAAGTGGTGATGCAGGCCATCGGTTTGGGGGTTATTCTGGTGGGTTTGACCATGGCCGTCACTACCAACAATATTATCATCGTACTGGTCAGCCTGGTGCTGGGGGGAATTGTGGGGGAGTTGCTGGCCCTGGAGTACCAATTGGAGCGCCTGGGGCAAACCCTGGAAAAACTGGTGACTAGCGGCAGGGGGGAAACGGCCTTTGTCAAAGGTTTCGTCAGTGCCAGCCTCTTATATTGTGTAGGAGCCATGGCCATCATGGGTTCACTGGAGAGCGGTTTAACAGGGCAGCATACGACCCTCTTTGCCAAATCTCTCTTGGACGGGGTGACCGCAGTTTTTTTGGCTTCCTCCTTGGGATGGGGGGTGGCCTTTTCGGCTTTATCGGTTTTTGCCTATCAAGGCAGTATCACCATGTTGGCCGGCTGGCTGGGTGCCTTTTTGACAGAACCGGTTGTTACGGAAATGACTTCCACAGGGGGCTTGCTGATCTTTGCCATCGGTCTGGATTTACTGGGAATTAAAAAGTTTAAAATAGGAAATCTCCTCCCGGCGGTTTTTGTAGCCATGGCGTTGATGCTTTGCCTGCCAATGGTTAAAGGGTTCCTGTAC
>JAAZDD010000236.1 GCA_012512955.1 Clostridia bacterium | reverse complement strand
GACTGGGACTGACCACTTACCGAAAATGGCCTCCAACCTGGAGAAAACCTGATGGTAATCAATGTTACCGGCTACAGCGATGACCGTGTTTTCCGGAATATAATGCCGGTGATAATAATTTAAAATCGTCTCCCGATCCATTTGGGACACCGAGTCCACCGTTCCCAAAATGGGATAGCCCAAAGGATGTCTTTGCCACACATTTGCTGCAAATAAGTCATGGATTAGTTCATCGGGAGTATCCTCATACATTTTAATTTCTTCCAAGACCACATTTCGTTCCTTCTCTATTTCCGCTTCCGCAAACAGAGAATTAAACAGCATGTCACTTAATAAATCGATAGCTACCGGTAGATGCTGGGCCAGAACTTTGGCATAATAACAAGTGTATTCCTTAGCCGTAAAAGCATTTAGGGTGCCCCCTAAGGCTTCCAGTTCTTCGGCAATCTCCTTGGCAGTTCTGTTTTCGGTGCCCTTAAAAAGCAAATGCTCTATAAAATGAGAGACTCCCCGGTTGCTGTCATCCTCAAAGCGAGAACCGGTTCTAATCCAAATGCCAATAACAGCTGAATAAGCATAAGGTATCCTTTCCGCTACCACACGGACACCATTAGGCAACCTATGTTTCTGATACATGAACTAATCCTCCTTACCTGCAAGACTAATTATTCCTTCCTTGCCTGCCAAAATCCTGCTTATTTCTACAAACCTTGTCGTAAAAAAACTAGGAACCAAGTCCTAGTTTCCATTTCTTTTTCCGAACATTCTCTCCGGCGGCCAATGGTATTTCTTCCTACAATTTTCCTTTATAGCTTACAATTATTTTACCAACCACATCTCCTTCCTTGATTGGAGCAGCAAGGGTTTCAGGCACTGACAATTGGACCGCCAGCTTCTTTCCCCCAGGCAGAGACCAAACCGGTTGATATGCAGGTTGTACCGTAACACAACTGGGCTCACCGCCCCTGACATCGAGGACCAGGCAGCCTATCGTCTCCGGTAACCGGTACAGGGAATACTGCTCATATCCCAAGTCCAACAGTCGTAGTGCATCACCGAAACGATCGGCGCTTTTCAGTACTACCGCAATGAGACTTCGCCCTTCCCTTTCAGCAGCAGCAACAAGACATCTACCGGCCCGGTCAGTGGTCCCTGTCTTTACCCCGATAACCCCTTGATCAGTCCATAGGAGCCTATTGGTGTTTTTTAATTTGATTTTTCGCTTGGTATTTAAAGCGGAAATACTGGTTTCCTGTGTTCTAACCATAGAAGCAAAAACCGGATTTCTCATGGCATATTCAGCAATGAGAGCCAAATCATAAGCGGTAGTCAGATGTTTTTCATGGGGCAATCCATGGGGATTATAAAAATCCGTATGAATCGCTCCGAGGAGATGGGCTTTCCGGTTAACTAAATCCATAAATAACCGCTCGGTTCCGGCTACCTGTTCCGCAATGGCAACTGTAGCATCATTGCCGGATTTAATCAGGGCTCCTTGCAGCAAACCCTCCAGGGTAAACATTTCCCCGGCTTCCAAATAAATAGAAGCATCTCCGATCCGGTCTGCATTGGGACTGACGGTGGCTACTTCCGTCACCTCAGCTAAGTCCAGAGCGGTAATGGCGGTGAGGATCTTGGTGGTACTGGCCGGAGGCCTTGGCTGGTAACCATTGTATTCCAACAAGACTTGACCTGACGCTGCCTCCAGCAAAAGATAGCTGGCCGCTGATACTGCAGGTTCTGCCTGAACAGGAGCACTCCCCCAGCCCAGGCTGAACCAGATGACCAAAACGGTAACTATTTTGAATATGGGAACCATACCAATACCCTTTCTGAGTTGTTTTACCCCACCATGGGGAAACATACTTTTTGGATGGCAACTTTTTGATTAGCTACCTTTTCCTAATCGGCAAATCGGGTTCCTTTGAAGCCCGCGATTAACACCGATTGGCCTTTTGTCGACAGTCTGACATGTATTTAGTATGGCATCGGTTCCCCGGTTTTATTGCAATAGAGGATAGTTAACGAAGCACCTCTGAAACGGTGACCAGATGATAACCTTTCTTTTTCAATTCCTGTAAAATAGAAGGCAAAGCCTTCAAAGTCCTGTCCGTAGGATGCATCAGCACAATAGCTCCGTTTTCCGCCTTTTCCACTACTTTACCATAGATCATCTCGGCACTCCTGGACTGGTCCCAATCGACGGTATCCACCGTCCATAAGATCACTTTATAACCTAAACTGTCGGCCGCCTTTAAGACATTGGCTCCATGCTCCCCGTAAGGAGGTGCAAACAAGGTTGTTTTCATCTTGGTTGATTGCTCAATTTCTTTTTCGGTAGCCAATATTTCCTGCTGGTTCTTTTCGACACTGATTTGATCAGGGTGGGGATGGGAATAACCGTGGTTGCCTATTTCATGTCCTCTTGTGGCAATTTCTTTAGTTAACTCAGGATATTTCTTGGCCCAGCGGCCGGTAATGAAGAAGGTGGCTTTTGCTTCATAGGCGTCCAGGGCATTCAGCATACCGGGTATGTACTCCTCTCCCCAATCCACGTTAACGGTTAGAGCCATTTTTTGCTCCTCTTTGTTTCCCTGATAAATCGGTTGGGCAACAACCTGCTCCCCCGTTACCTCAGCCTCCGGCCTGAGCCAATCCCTGGTAACCACCCCTGCTCCGAAAAGAACCAATACCATCACACCCATTAAAATCAGTTGCCGGTAGCTCCAAAAATAGATTTTCATCCCATCCACCTCTTTTAAGAGTTCTTCAGGAAAATATATGAAATTTTTCCGGTAGATATGCAAAAAAAACCATAAACTTAAAGTTTACGGTTTTATTGTTTCTGTTTTTGTTCCCTTAGGGCTTCCTTCCGGGACAACTTCAGCCGACCCTGATGGTCAAAACCGATTGCCTTCACCAGGATTTCATCTCCCAGCCGCTCTTCATCTTCCACTTTTTCCACTCTTCTTTCCGCCAATTGAGAAATGTGCACTAATCCTTCTTTTCCCGGCAAGCCAATCACACCGGGGATTACCTCCACGAAAGCACCAAAATCGGTAACCCTGGTTACTTTGCCCACATAAACTTGCCCTACTTCCACATCTTTGGTGATACTCTCAATGATCCGTAATGCTTTTTCGCCGCCCTCTCCATGGGCTGCGGCGATAAAGATCCGGCCGTCATCTTCAATATCAATTTCCGCCCCGGTTTCCTCAATAATCTTTTTAATTATTTTACCGCCCGGCCCAATGATGTCCCTGATTTTATCAGGATCAATACTGGTTTGGATAATTCTGGGGGCATAAGGGGACAACTGGGGTCTTGGCGCGGCCAGAACTGCCAACATCTTGTCTAAAATATGCAACCTACCCACACGGGCCTGTTCCAAAGCTTTTTGAAGAATCTCTCTGGTGGTGCCTGCCACTTTAATATCCATCTGCAAGGCGGTAATCCCTTCCACAGTACCTGCCACCTTAAAGTCCATATCTCCCAGAGCATCCTCAACACCTTGAATGTCCGTCAAAACGGCTACTTGTTCCTCCTCCTTGATGAGTCCCATGGCTACGCCGGCCACAGGCCTCCTAATAGGAACACCGGCATCCATTAAAGCCAAGGTACTGCCACAGACACTGCCCATGGATGTGGAACCGTTGGAGCCTAACACTTCCGAGACCAGGCGGATAGTATAAGGAAAGTCCTCCTCACTGGGCAACACCGTTTCCAAAGCCCTTTCCGCTAGCGCTCCATGTCCTATTTCCCTCCTGCCGGGACCGCGCATGGGTCTTGCTTCGCCAACACTGTAGGGCGGAAAATTGTAATGGTGCATATACCTTTTCGATTCTTCCACTCCTAAACCGTCCAGGATCTGTTCATCGCTGACTGCTCCAAGAGTGGCCACGGTAAGGACTTGAGTTTCCCCTCTGGTGAATAAACCTGTCCCATGAGTCCGGGGTAAAATACCTACTTCGCAGGTAATGGGCCTGATCTCATCGGTTTTCCGGCCGTCTACCCGTAAGTTTTCCTTTAAGATCATTTTCCGCATTAGCTCTTTTTCCAGTTCATCCAATACTGTTCCCATCAGTTTGTGGCAATCGGGATACTCTTCTTCCAGTTCCGGTTTGTCTGCCAAGAAACTCTGAACCAGTTCTTCCCTGAGCGTTTGGACATAAGCCTCCCGTTCCAGTTTCATTTTAGGCTCCGAGGCACATGTATGAAGGGCTTCCTCCAGCCTTGGGCGGGCCAGGTTACGGAATTCCTTATCAAAAAGGTCAGGGAGCACCGGTGGCTCTACTTCGGGCTTGTCCTTAGCCAAGCCTAATTCCCGGGCTTCAGCTACAAAATCTTCAATAAAGTCCACCAAAACTTTTATGTTTTCATGGGCCAAAAGAATACCCTCTAAGACCATCTCCTCAGATACTTCATTGGCCCCGGCCTCCACCATCATAATGGCTTCTTTGGTACCGGCCACCACCAGATGCAAATCACTCTTTTCCATTTGCTCCAAGGTAGGGTTAATGACCAATTGTCCGTCAATTAAACCCACCAGGACAGCTGCCGTAGGGGCATGAAAAGGGATGTCCGAAACGGCCAAAGCCGCTGAAACACCTACCATGGCCGTCACATCGGGGGGATTGTCCTGATCCACGGACAATACCGTAGCCACAATATGAACATCATTCCGGAAACCTTTGGGGAATAAAGGCCGTATGGGTCTGTCGATCAACCTGGCCGAAAGGATGGCTTTCTCGCTGGGGCGGCCTTCCCTTTTGATGAAACCGCCGGGGATTTTTCCCACTGCATACAAACGTTCTTCATAATCCACCGTCAGGGGAAAGAAATCAATTCCCTCCCTCGGTTCTTTGGAAGCTGTTGCCGTAGCCAATACCACTGTATCGCCGTAACGAATTACAACGGACCCATTAGCCTGCCTGGCTACGCGGCCCGTTTCCAAGACTAAATCTCGGCCCTGAAAGTTGATCGTCTTCTGCAGAAAACTAGTTGGGCTTGCACTCAAAACTATTTAACCTCCTAACACATGTAAAATTAACCAAACTTAATATTGATTCTCCGCATTAGCTATTATTTCCTCTATTAGTTACAAAAAATACTCCGCCTCCATACAAAAGAAAGAGCGCCTAAACGCTCTTATCTTCTTAAACCTAATTTTGTGATAACCTGCCGGTAACGTTCAATGTCCGTCTTATAGAGATAATTCAATAAGCCGCGCCGCTGCCCTACCATTTTCAACAGACCTCTCCTGGAATGGTGGTCCTTTTTGTGCTCTTTCAGATGCTCAGTTAATTGATTAATCCGCTTGGTCAAAATGGCGATCTGGACTTCCGGGGAACCGGTATCCCCTTCATGCAGCTTAAATTCATCGATAATTATCTTTTTCTCTGCACTTGCCAAGGCCACGGTCATCACCTCCTTTTATTCAGAATCCCCATCAGCCAAGTCAAACGTCGGAGCTTCGCTTAACCTCGCTGAGGTTAATACCACTAGTATTATACATAAACCAAGGTTCAGAAGCAAATAGTTTTCTGCAATTATTTACCGATAACAGTGATTACAAGCCTTCCTGTAGGAATATCCTTAGCCACAATATCGAACATCCGCCCGCTTTGGGAAAGAAATCCCCGGAAACGGGTGGCTGTAGGAATGAATCCGGGGATCTTTTGGGCGGCATCAATTATATCTGCCAAGGTAATATTATCCTGCCGGATATCTCTGAGCCGCTTTTTGGCATGTTCCGTGACAATGACCCGCACCAAATCACCCCTTGCCAAAAACAGCCAGGGGCTTTTTAAACTCCAAATCCTGTTCCGAGATTAAGGCATACAGGGCATCTTGAAAAGCCAGCCGGGAAGAATTCAGCTCATCTTCTCCGGAACTGCCATATAATTTTTCCAATTCTTTTTTCAAAGCAACAAAAGTCTCACTTAAACAGATACCGGCAATAAACCTGCTGTAATCAAATCGTTCCTGGTGCTCATGATCTCGTACCGGAAGCATCATACCCGCTCCTTCCTGGCCAAGGTTAGTTCAGGTACTTAATCATATTTGAGCATCAGGTCAGATTATTACCGGAAATAATTACATAGAACCCAGGGACCGGGCAATCAAGATATCCTTCCGGATTTGTTCCATTAATTTCTCCACCTGGGGAAACTTCTTTTCCGGACGAAGATATTGCAACAAATGTACTTCCAGCCGGCAATCATATAAATCACCCCGGAAGTCCAACAAATGGGCTTCCACCACCGGAATCTTCTCTTCGGCAAAGGTTGGTTTGAAACCGATGTTCACCACTGCGGAATAGGAAACATTATCCACCAAACATTTGGCCGCATAAACCCCTAACCTGGGCAGCATTATTTCCTGGGAGATCTGCACATTGGCTGTAGGAAAACCCAATTTACGCCCCCGCCGGTCCCCTGCCACCACCGTCCCTTCCAGGAGCGGCCAATAACCTAAGAATTTTTTGGCTTTGCCCACATTTCCCTCTGCCAGAGCCTGCCGGATTTTTGTACTGGAAATTAACTCCTTTCCTTCCCTTTGGGGCGGAATCACTTCTACGGCAAACCCCAGCTTCTCACCTGCCGCCGCTAAGGTCCTGGTGTCTCCCCTCCCCTGGGAACCGTAAGTATAGTTAAAGCCCACCACAATAGCGGCCGGATTCAAGGTTGCATAAACCCGCCGGACAAACTCATCAGGAGTTAAGGCGGCAAAATCATAAGTAAAGGGTAGGAGCAGCAACAGATCGGCTCCCAATTGGGCAATCTTCGCTTCCTTACGCTCCTGTGTAATCAATAACCCCGGTGATTCCTCGGGTTTCAACAATTTCAAAGGATGGGGGTTAAAAGTCATGACCACGCTTTTTCCCCCAAGACCTTTCGCTTTCTCCACCGTCCGGGCAATCAACACCTGATGGCCCCGGTGTACCCCGTCAAAATTGCCTAAAGCGATTACTGTCGGTTCCAGGAAAGGAACCTCCGGCAAAGAATGCAGTATCTTCATGGATGATTACCTCATTACCTCAGAACTTTCCGTGGTTGTAGATAATAGCCTTCTTTTCTATACTGTATTTCGGCTATAGCCACCAGTCCTTTTTCATCAACTGCCTGAACCAGTTGCCCGTCTCCCGTTAAACTCAACTGATGGGAGATCCCGGCTAAAGGGACCTGTTTTCCCTGGCGTATGTCCTTCTCCACCTCCCGGCCGACTAAAACCACCGGAAAGGAGAGAACTTCCCCGGGAGCGCACAGGAAATCCCGCTGGCCGGCCTCCCAGTTGGCTTGAATGTCCTCCAGGGTCCAGGCCCGGTCCAATCCAAAAGAGGCTGTTTTGGTTCGCAGCAAAAAAGACAAGCTGGCACCACAGCCCATCCGGTTACCGATGTCATGACACAGAGTCCGGATATAAGTCCCTTTGGAACATTCTACATCCAACAAAGCTGTAAAAGGAGGATCCCGGAAGCGGGTCTCCAGGAGATCCAGTTTAGATATAACGACCCGCCTGGGAGGGCGTTCCACTCTTACTCCCTGGCGGGCTAAATCATACAGTCGTTTTCCCCTAACCCGAACTGCTGATACCATGGGAGGAACTTGTAAAATCTCCCCTTCAAACTCCTCCAAAATGGCAGGCAACTGTTTCAGTTGATCTTTTGTAACGCTCCGGCGGGTCACGATTTCCCCGTCCAGATCTTGGGTGGTAGTTTGAATCCCGAACACAATCTCAAAACGATAGCTCTTGTCGTCGTTCAACAGGTATTCCAACAGGCGGGTACCTTTGCCCAATGCCACAGGCAGTACCCCGGCTGCGCCGGGATCCAACGTGCCGGCATGTCCTATTTTTTGATAATTAAACAGTTTGCGCAGCCAGGCAACCACATCATGGGAGGTCATCCCCGGTGGCTTTAAAATGTTAATGAAACCGTCCATTAAGCCTCACCTGCTCGACGGCGGCAATAGGCAACTACTTCGTTGATTACTTCCTCCCAGGAACCCTCAATGGTGCAGCCGGCGGCTCTCCGGTGTCCGCCGCCGCCGAAAACCTGGGCTACGGCATTAACATCAACCAGTCCCCGAGAACGGAAACCGACTCTTACTTTTCCTTCTTCTACCTGCCGAAATAGCAGGCCCACTTCCACCCCTTTGATGGACTTGGGATAGTTGACCAGGCCTTCCAGTTCTTCTTCTTTCACCTGTAGTCTTTCTAGATCGGCCAGGGTTAATCCAATCCAAGCCACCTGTCCCCCCGGAGACAAACGCAGGGAACTGAGGGCGTAACCCAGAGCCTGCAAACTTTCAAAAGACTTATACTCATGGATTTGCTCGCTGATATAATGGGGATTGGCACCCACTTCCGCCAGGTAGGCACACTGGCTCAATACTTGAGAAGTTGTATTGGCGTGCTGAAAGAATCCTGTATCCGTGGCGATTGCCGTGTACAGGGCGGAAGCCATATCCACATCCAAAGGAACCCGCAGTTCCTTTAACAGGGACAACACCAGTTCTCCGGTAGCTGCTGCCTCTTCATCCACCCAGTTTAAATCGGCAAAATGCTGATTACTGGCATGGTGATCCACGTTAATGGTAGTAATTCCGGAACCTGACAGCCTGTCATGAATGAAAGAACCCACTCTTTCCCATTCCGTGCTGTCCAGAGCGATAATCACATCGGGCTGCCAACCTAAAGCCGAAGGCAGCAAAATGTTCTCTGAACCCCGGAGAAAACGATATATCTCGGGGACAGGATCACTAAACATAATTACCGTTCTGATGCCCAAATACTGGAGTCCCTTGTCGAGAGCGAGGGCCGATCCCACCGCATCACCGTCAGGCCTTTCATGAGCGGTGATGAGTGCACCTTTGGCTCCTTTTATAGTCTCAATTATCCCTTCCGGTATCATTCTCGTCCTTCCTTTTCCTGCACATTGGCCAGTAATTCGGCGATTTTAGCTCCGTGCCGTATGGATTCATCATGACGGAAAGATAGTTCCGGCGTATACCGCAATTTAATCCTGCGTCCAATTTCTTTGCGAATATAGCCACTGGCTTTTTCCAGGCCTTCCAAGGCATTTTTCACTTCCGTTTCATCGCCGAAAATACTGACATAAACCTTGGCGTAACGATAGTCAGGGGTTACTTCCACTCCGGTGACGGTGACAAAGCCAACCCGGGGATCCTTAATCTCCTCTTTGAGAATGGCGGCAATCTCCCGCTTCATCTCTTCTGCTACCCTTTGAGTACGGTAACTCATATCCGTTCCCCCTCTGTTACAGCTCTCTTTTTACTTCCTCAAATTCAAAGGCCTCGATAATATCTCCTTCTTTGAGATCATTGAAGCTCTCGATGCCAATGCCGCACTCAAAACCTTGCACAACTTCTTTGGCATCATCCTTGAAACGCTTGAGAGAATGCAACTGGCCTTCATGAACAACTACGCCGTCTCTGATGACTCTGACCTGAGCCTTATTGGTAATCTTGCCTTCCAAAACATAGCTTCCGGCAATGACACCTACTTTGGGCACCTTAAACAGCGCCCGGACTTCAGCCTGGCCTAAAACAACTTCTTTTAAATCCGGTTCCAGGAGTCCGGCCATGGCCGCTTTAATATCTTCAATGACTTCATAAATGATCCTGTACAGGCGGATCTCCACATTCTCTGTCTCTGCCGCCCGCCGGGCATTGCTGTCAGGGCGGACATTGAAACCGATAATAATCGCCTGGGAAGCTGCAGCCAGCATCACATCCGCTTCGGAAATGGCCCCGACACCGTTATGAATGATGTTGACTTTTACTTCGTCGGTATTAAGTCGTTCCAAAGATTGCCGCAATGCTTCAGCAGACCCGTGGACATCGCTTTTCAGCACCAAATTCAATTCCTTTAAGCCGTCTGCATTCATCTGCTTGAAGATGTCTTCCAACCTGATCTGGCTGGCCTCTTTAAACTCCTGCTGCTTTTTGTCAATCTCCCGTTGAGCGGCAATGGTTTTAGCCAGTTTTTCATCCTCGACTACATCAAAAATATCCCCCGGTTCCGGTACCGACGCTAATCCCAGCACTTCCACCGGGGTAGAGGGCGGTGCCTCCTTAATTTTCCTTCCTTTATCATCAAACATGGCCCTGACTTTGCCATAGACGCTGCCGATGACAAGATTGTCTCCTATTTTCAGGGTCCCCTTTTGTACCAGCACGGTAGCTACCGGGCCCCTGCCTTTATCCAGTTCCGCTTCCACCACAATGCCCCTGGCGGGCCGGTTGGGGTTGGCTTTCAACTCATTGATCTCTGCGACTAAGAGCACCATTTCTAGCAGTTGGTCAATTCCTTCTTTCTTTTTGGCAGACACGGGCACGAAAACAGTGTCGCCCCCCCATTCTTCCGGAACCAGGTTGTGCTCAGTCAGTTGCTGCTTAATCCGCTCGATATTTGCCGTGGGTTTATCAATCTTATTGATGGCTACAATAATGGGGACCTGAGCTGCTTTGGAATGATTGATGGCCTCCACTGTTTGAGGCATCACTCCGTCGTCAGCGGCTACTACCAAAATGGCAATATCGGTGGCCTCCGCTCCCCTGGCTCGCATGGCCGTAAAGGCCTCGTGACCCGGTGTATCCAAAAAGGTAATTTTTTTCCCTTTAATATTAACTTGGTAGGCCCCAATATGCTGAGTAATTCCGCCTGCCTCGGAGGCGGTAACATTGGTCTCCCGGATAGCATCCAAAAGAGAGGTCTTTCCGTGATCTACATGGCCCATGACCGTAACTACCGGTGGCCTGGGCTCCAAAGTATCCTCCGGATCAAGAAGATCCTCAATAACGGTAATCGGTTTTTCGATTTTTACTTCTGTTTCAATTCCAAACTCGCTGGCCACAATGACTACCGTATCTGCATCGATCTCCTGGTTTAAAGTAGCAGGAATGCCCAGCTCAAATAACTTTTTGATCACCTCATTGGCTGTTTTGCCCATGCGTTTGGCCAATTCCTGGACACTGATGCTGTCACCGACGGTAATCTTCTTGATATGAGAAACAGGCGGTGGTGCAACAGGTGCTTTTCCACCCTTTTTCCCCCGGCCACCCTTGCCACCGCCGGTAAAACCGTTAGCTTTGTGATCTCGTTTTCCTTTTTTCCTATGCTGTTGTCTTTCGGCATCCTTGCTTTCAGCCACATTGCCCTTTTTCCTGGAGCCTTCCTCGGCGTGCTTACCACCGTTAACTTTGGGGGGTGATTTTTTACTTCCTTTACCCTGGCTGCCACCACGGCTTCGTCGCGAAGGTGCTCCCTCCCTCGACTGCTCTCCGGATCCACCCTCCGAGCTGCGGCTGTCCACCTGCTCCATATTTTTTACCCGAACTTCTTTTTTACCGGCTGCCGTCTCTTTAGTGGCATGGTCTTTTGGCGCGAAAAACTCTTCAATCTTTTGAAGCTCATCTTTTTCCAACACACTCATGTGTGACTTTACATTAATGCCGATTCGACTCAGTACCACCAGCATATCCTTACTGCTCATTTTCTTTTCTTTGGCTACTTCATATACTCTCATTTTCCGCATTAACTCACCCCCGAATTAGTCCATGACTACGTTCTCCCTCACTTGTTTTAAAATACTTGATGCAAAACCTTTATCCATAATACCGATAACTGCCCGTTGAGATTTACCTGCAGCTAATCCCAACTCTAATTTGGTCCCGCTTACAATAACCGGTATCCCCAATTCCAAGCCCTTAAAACAATAATACTCAGTAATTTCCTGTGAAGCATCTTCAGCCAAGATCAGTAACCGGACAGTACCATGCCGCAGCTTGGCTTTCACTGCCTGATCTCCGGAGACCACTTTTCCAGCTTTGGTGGCAAATCCAATTAAAGCTTCAATTTTCTTTAACGGAGATTTTAGCAAGTTGTTCTCGTAATTGCTCCACAATTGTTTGATCAATGCTAACCTCCAGTGCTTTTTCCAGTCCTTTGCTCTTGAGCACCTTTTCCAGGCAGTCCTGGTTTGGACAAATATAGGCCCCTCGTCCTGCTTTTTTCCCGGTGGGATCAACGATGACCTCTCCTTCCGGAGTCCTGACAATTCTGGTTAAGGCCCTTTTGTCCTTTCTTTCGCGGCAACCGACACACATTCTGAGGGGTATCTTTCTGGTTCTAGCCATCTTGATCCCCGTCCTTGATATTTAAGTCCCCTTGCTCTGCCTGGGACTCACTCTTGATATCTATTTTGCAACCGGTTAATTTAGCTGCCAACCGGGCATTTTGCCCTTCTTTACCGATGGCTAAAGAAAGTTGATAATCCGGAACAATAACCCTGGCAGTCTTAGCCTCCTCATCCACATATACGGAAATCACCTTGGCCGGACTTAAAGCATTGGCCACATAGACTACCGGATCATTACTCCACTTGACAATATCCACCTTTTCCCCTTTCAGTTCATTAACTATGGTCTGGACCCGGGTTCCCTTGGGACCCACACAGGCACCTACCGGATCCACGTTCTCGTCACGGGAAGAAACGGCAATTTTAGACCGGCTGCCAGCCTCCCTGGCTACTGATTTGATTTCCACTGTACCGTCAGCAATTTCCGGTACCTCCAGTTCAAACAGCCGCTTCAGTAAACCGGGATGAGTACGGGACACTACTATTTGAGGCCCTTTGGTGGTTTTCTTCACTTCAACGATATAGGCTTTAATCCGGTCATGAGGATTATATTCTTCCCCAGGCATTTGTTCCTGAGGTGTTAAAATTGCTTCTGTTTTCCCTAAATCTATAAAAACATTACCTGCCTCTTGCCTTTGGACAATACCGGTAATAATATCCTGTTCCTTATTAACATATTCATCGTAAATAATGTTGCGCTCAGCCTCTCGAATCCGCTGTACAACCACCTGCTTAGCCGTTTGTGCCGCAATTCGCCCAAATTCCTTCGGAGTCACTTCAAATTCCACGATGTCACCTAACTCCAGGTTGGGATTTATTTTCCTGGCCTCAGGCAGGGTGATTTCTGTTCTTTCGTCTTCAACCTCCGCCACAACCTCTTTTCTGGAAAAAACCTTGAATTCTCCCGTGGTGCGACTCAATTCCACCCTTACATTTTGCAGGGAGCCAAAGTTCTTTTTGTAGGCCGAGATAAGTGCTGCCTCTATCGCTTCCAGCAGCACCTCTGCGTCAATGCCTTTACTTCTGGCTATTTCCTCCAAGGCCTCAACAAACTCCGTATTCATTTTTCTCAAATTCCTCCTTCGGTTCCCCCATTAATTAAATACAACCGCCAAATGGACCAAACTGATTTTTTCTCTGGGAATCTTTAATAGTTGGCCGTCTATTTCAATCGTGATCTCCTGTTCGGAATGTCCCCTGAGAATACCCTCAAATTCCTTTCTGCCTTCCACCGGACTGTATGTTTTCACGTTAACCAACCGGCCCTGATATTTAACAAAATCCGCCTCCTTTTTGAGAGGCCTGGTCAGCCCTGGTGAGGATACTTCTAATATATAACTACCGGGAAAAAGCGCATTATCCCGGTCATTTTCATCCAACAGGGTATCAATCTTTCGGCTTACCCGTTCACAAGCGTTGAGATCAATCCCGTTTTCGTGGTCGATGTACACCCTCAAATACCAGTCCTGCCCTTCCTTGACGTAGTCTACATCCACCAACTCGAAGCCCATTTCTTCAATAGTTGGAGAGATGATGGCCGTAACCCGGCTGGCAGTACTCTGTTTTTGCATTTAAACATACCCCCACCTATTTTTCATCAACTTCATTCTATTTTACCCCACGGTTTTCCGGTAATATACTCAGGAGGCTTAATGACCCTGGGGTAAATGAAAAAGTGGGTATGGAACCCACTTGCACTCAAGGTTTGTAAAAAAATCTTCCCCGCCCAATAATATATCATAAATGTTAGGTTCTGACAAGAACAGGGGGAAAAAACTCTGTTCAAAACAAACACAGTTGGTCTGTCGGTGCCAATCCTCTCAGAGCACCATGGGCTTCCAGCACTTCGATGACGGTCTTGGTGGCTTTACCACGGTACTTTAAGTCTTCCACCGAAGTAAAAGGCCTCTCTTTTCGCGCTTCCACAATATTCTGGGCTGCCGTTTTTCCAATACCCTGGAGGGAAGCCAAGGGAGGAAGTAACCCGTCATCGGTTATGATAAATCTGGCTGCATCGGATTTGCTCAAATCCACCGGAGTGAAGCGATAGCCTCTGGCCATCATTTCTAAAGCTACTTCAAGGATGGTGAGCAAGCTCTTTTCTTTGGCTGAGGCTTCATTGCCTTTTTTCTCGATTTCTTCATTTGCCCTTAAGACAGCATCTTTACCCCGAACAATCAGCTGGGCATCAAAATCATCGGCCCTGACCGTGAAAAAACTGGCATAAAAGGCCAAGGGGTAATTGATCTTGAAATATGCGATGCGAAAAGCCATGGTTACATAGGCTACAGCATGGGCTTTGGGAAACATATACTTAATCTTCTTGCAGGAAGAAATATACCACTCCGGCACCCCGTGACTACGCATCTCCTGTTCGTATTCAGGCTTTACTCCTTTTCCTTTACGCACGTCTTCCATAATCTTAAAAGATAAGTCAGGGGGCATTCCTTTGTACATCAGGTAAATCATGATGTCATCCCTGGTGGAGATGGCTTCCGACAACTGGGCGGTGCCGCTTTTGATCAACTCTTGCGCATTATTTAACCAGACATCGGTCCCGTGGGAAAAGCCACTGATGCGGACCAGGTCGGAAAATTTTTGCGGTTTTGTATCCACCAGCATTTGCCGCACAAATCTGGTCCCAAATTCAGGAATACCATAGGTGCCTACCGGTGAGCGGATCTCTTCCTCGGTCACACCTAAGACTTCAATACCGGAAAACAGTGATAAAGTAGCCTCATCATCCAGGGGGATGGACCGGGCATCAACCCCGGTCAGATCCTCCAGCATCTTGATCACCGTGGGATCATCATGACCCAGAATATCCAATTTCACCAATCGACTGGAAATAGCATGGTAATCAAAGTGAGTGGTAATGGTTCCTGATTTGGGATCATCTGCCGGACGCTGTAAAGGGGTAAACCGGTGAATATCCATAGATTTTGGTACCACCATCAGCCCGCCGGGATGCTGGCCCGTGGTTCTCTTAACTCCCGTACAGCCCTGGACCAACCGCCCGATTTCCGCATTGCGTTTAATCATTTTTTCCTGTTCCAGGTACTTTTTTACAAAACCGAAAGCCGTTTTTTCCGCGATGGTGGCAATGGTGCCTGCCCGGAAAACATACTCTTTGCCAAACAAGATTTCCGTGTATTTGTGGGCATTGGCTTGATACTCCCCGGAAAAATTCAGGTCAATATCGGGAACTTTGTCCCCTTTGAAACCTAAAAAGGTTTCAAAAGGTATATCGTGGCCGTCTTTAGCCATGGGGAAATGACATTTAGGGCAAACTTTATCAGGCAAATCGGCTCCGCTGTTATAAGAACCGTCGGTAATAAATTCCGAATGGCAGCAGCGGCTGCACCGGTAATGAGGAGGCAAGGGGTTTACTTCGGTAATTCCGCAAAAAGTAGCCACTAAAGATGACCCTACGGACCCCCTGGAGCCTACCAGGTAACCGTCTTCATTAGACTTTTTAACCAACTTGTGGGCAATCAGATATAACACGGCAAAACCGTTGGTGATAATGGAATTCAATTCTTTGTCGAGCCTGGCCTCCACTATCTCCGGCAGGGGATCCCCATACATTTTCCTGGCTTGTTCCAGGCACATGTTGGTGACCTGCTCCTCGGCTCCCGGAATTTCCGGGGCAAACAGCCCGTCAGGCAGGGGTGTCAAATCTTCAATCTGTTCCGCCAGGTGGCAAGGATTTTCCACCACTACCTGGTAAGCCGTCTCCTCTCCCAGGTAAGCAAATTCTGCCAGCATCTCCTCCGTTGTCCGCAAAAAGAGAGGCGCCTGTCCCTGGTCTTCATAGTTTTGTCCTGCTTGCAAAATCCTGCGGAATATAGCGTCTTCCGGATTCAAGAAATGCACATCCCCAGTGGCTATTATCGGTTTACCCAGCTGCCTCCCCAACTCCACCAGTTCCCTGTTCATGTCCTGCAAATCAGATAAGGATTGAACAGTGCCCTTATTAATCAGGAATTGATTATTGCCTGTAGGCTGGATTTCAATATAGTCATAAAACTGGGCAATCCGGCAAAGCTCCTCCCGGGATGCGCCTTTCAAATAGGCCTGAATCAACTCTCCTGCTTCACAGGCCGTACCCAACACCAAACCTTCCCTCAATTCCTCCAGGGCATAACGGGGAATACGAGGTTTGCGATAAAAATGTTCCAGGTGGGACAGAGTAATCAACCGGTAAAGATTCTCCATTCCCTCCCGGTTCTTGGCCAGGATGACAATATGATAGTAATTTTCTTTCTGCTGGGTGCCTTCGTACAGATAACCTTCCACTCCATAAATAACTTTAATGCCATATTTTTTTCCTGCCTCAAAAGCATCCGGAAAAGCCTGTACAACCCCGTGGTCAGTGATGGCGATGGCCGGATGTCCCCAGCGGGCCGCAGTTTTAATGGCTTCCGCAGTGTCCACCATCCCGTCCAAGGCACTCATTTTCGTATGCAGGTGCAGCTCTACTCGTTTGACCGGCGCCCTGTCCTCCCTGAGCAGGGGAGGGGCCACATTGATGTCCCGGGCCATGAGAGTAAGTTCCTGAGTATAGCGATCATACTGCACCGGGCCCCGGACCAGGAGCCACTGCCCTTTACCGATGCCGGCCAGCCTGTCTCTATCTTTTTCGTCACTGAATACTTTGACGGTAATACTGTCACTTCCGTCGGTAATATCCCACATGAACAGGGTCCTGCCGCTTTTCAGTTCCCGGGCTTCCCAATTAATGACCCGGCCATGAATTACCACTCGATTCTCCTCGTCCTGGATAGCGGTAATGGAAGTAACTTCATCTTTAATTTCTTTACCCAGGAGAGGTCCTTCTTCTTTACCGGAATCACTCGTGTTCTCGCAGGCAGCACTCTTGGATACAATTACAGGTTCCGGCTCCAGGTTGATGTTAACTTGTAACTCCTCGTCAATGGCAAAAACAAAACCTGCTTTGATACCGAAATGCTTTTGTAAAAGAGCGGCCAGGAATCGATCCATCCCTTTGTCCAGCATAAACTGGACTGCCAAGGCATTGGAAAGCCACAGAACAAGCCGGCCTTCCCGGGCTTCCAGGCGCGCCAGGGAAAACCATCCTGCACCGGCGGGGATGCTCTCCTTGGCCTTTTCCAGAAACAAAGCCCCATATTCCTGCACAAACAGATTTAAATCCTGCTTGCATTGAAAATAAGCAATATATTCTATGGATTGCAATCCCGGTACTTGGGACATAAAATTACTTGATACCTGTTCCCAAATTGTGCCCCACTGATCAATACGCGACGGAAACCTGAGGTGCAGTTTCCAGCAGCAACTGGCCGGAAACACCTCTATTCTTTCCACCGTCACTTGCCTGAGGATCCCTATCTGTTCGGGAGACAACCTAATCCCATGAACAAATTGGTCAAGAGTAGGCTTGTGGCTGCAATCCGTTTGAATTACTGGCAGGGTCACCCTTTAACCTCCTTTGCCGAGCATTGGTATTCCGGTTAATCATCAGAAAGGCTTTTGGCGATCTCCCAGTACATTTTCATCCGGGCCTGAAAACCTTTCCACAAGCCCAATTTTTCCTCTTTCATCACATGGGATAGGTCTTCCAGCACCACTTCTTCATATTGCAGGTCATGTTCCACAGCATATTTGGTCAGCGCCATTTCCACTCCGTATCTGGCCCATTCCAAGTTACCGATCTGTTTAAGCAGTTTCTTGGTCAGAGCCCTTTGCCCTGACAAAAAGGGAGCTACCAACTGGGCCACATCCGTAGCCAACCGGCCATGCTCAAAAACGCCTACCGCCATTTCCACCCGCCCGCTCAGCACCGGTTCGATCAGTTGTTCCACATGGGCGGGAGTCAAACCAATCAGATCCGCGTCCAAAAACAGGAGCACTTCCTCTTGGGCATGACTTACTCCCAACATCATCGCGCCCCCTTTACCTTTGTTGGTTTCGGAGACGATTACCTGAGCTCCTGCCTCCCGGGCTACTTCCGCCGTTTTATCCGTGGAACCGTCACTGACCACAATAATTTCGCTCACTGCCGGCACTTGTTTTAAGGGATGTATTACATTGGCTACTGTTTTTTCCTCGTTGTAAGCTGGTATGATCGCTGAGACTGGCATCTTCAAGCCTCCCATGATTCACATTAATACTGACAGAGGTTAAAGCCCCCTTTCAATTAGAGCGGTGATCTCCTCTACCACTTGTCCTATCGCCACGGTCAATTCCCTGCCGTCCCGTCGCACCCGAATATCCACGGTTCCTTCCTGCACCGTTTTCTTACCTACCGTCACCCTCAAAGGATAACCGATTAAATCAGCATCGGCAAATTTAACTCCTGCCCTCTCGTCCCTGTCATCCAGGATGACCTCCATTCCCTGTTCCGACAGTTGCCGATAAATGGTTTGCGCTGCCTTCATCTGCTCCCCATCTTTATTGGAAACAGGCACCACTACCACCTGGAAGGGAGCGATGGACATGGGCCAAATAATTCCCTTTTCGTCATAGTTCTGCTCTACGGAAGCGGCCATGGTCCTGGTGATCCCGATGCCGTAACAGCCCATCACCATGTATTGTTTCTTACCGTGTTCATCCAGGAATGTAGCTTCCATGGCTTCGCTGTATTTGGTCCCCAACTTAAAGATTTGACCCACTTCAATGCCCCGGGCGCTGAGCAAGGTTCCCCGACAGACGGGACAGGGATCCCCCGCCCCCACTAACCGGAAATCAGCTACCAGCTGCGCTTGGTAGTCCCTGGGATAATTTACATTGATGAAGTGGTGATCACCCTCATTGGCCCCAGCTACACCATTGACTACCAAAGAAGCTTCCTCATCCAAATAAATAGGTACATTTTTTAATCCCACGGGTCCTATAAAGCCCACCGGAACTCCGGCCAATTCCTTAACAGTCTCGTCATTGGCCAGTTCCAGTTCCAAACACTCCAGTTTGTTTTTGAGCTTTATTTCATTTACCTCACGGTCGCCCCGGACCACTACGGCAACAGGTTTACCGTCCGCCAGATAAACCAGGGTCTTTAAACATTTTTCAGGGGAAACCTGCAGGAACTGAGTTATTTCCCCTATGGTTTTCATATTGGGAGTGACTACTTTCTCCAACTGTTTCTCCCGGTCTTCCTCGTTGATTGCAGAGTATACTGCTTCCGCTCTCTCCACATTGGCGGCATAATCACAGGCCTCACAATAGACAATTTCCGCTTCCCCGGAACCGGCCAGCACCACAAATTCATGGGAACGATTACCCCCGATGGCGCCGGAATCCGCCTCCACCGGACGGAATTTGAGACCGCATCTTTGAAACACATTGGTATACGCTTTGAACATCTTCTGGTAACTGATTTCCAGTCCTGCCTCATCCCGGTCAAAGGAATAGAGGTCTTTCATGATAAATTCCCTGCTCCTCATCAGACCAAAGCGAGGCCGCCTTTCATCCCGGTACTTGTTTTGAATCTGGTACAGCAGCAAAGGCAGCTGTTTGTAGGAACTTACCTCTTTCTTGACCAGATCGGTGATAATTTCTTCGTGGGTCGGCCCCAAACAAAAATCCCGGTTGTGCCTGTCCTTAAGCCGGAACAGTTCCGCTCCGTAGACATGCCAACGACCGCTTTCCAACCAGAGCTCCGCCGGTTGAATGATAGGCAGCAGCAGTTCCTGGCCGTCTGCCTTGTTCATTTCCTCCTGCACGATCTTGATGATCTTATTTACTACCCGGTAACCCATGGGCAAAAGGGTATACACACCGGCAGCCGCTTTCCGCATAAAACCCGCCCTTAACAGCAGTTGGTGACTGATAATCTCCGCCTCAGCGGGTACATCTCTCAACGTTGGAACTAATATTTTACTTGCCAGCACCTTCTCTACCTCCTACTCCTTACAGCATTTTTTCTACTTCCCGGACCAGTGCATCAAGCAGCCCTGCCTGGGGCACCTTGGCCACGATTTCCCCCTGGCGGAACACCAAACCCAATCCTTTGCCCCCGGCAATGCCCACATCAGCCTGTCTGGCTTCTCCCGGCCCGTTGACAGGGCAGCCCATCACTGCCACTTTCAGGGGCTTATCCACAAAGGCTAGACGCCGCTCCACTTCCTCTGCAAGGGGAACCAGGTCAATTTGACACCGTCCGCAAGTGGGACAAGAAATCAATTCAATACCTCTTTTTCTTAACCCCAAAGACTTCAATATTTCATAACCAACTTTTACTTCCAATACCGGATCCCCCGTAATGGAGACCCGGATGGTATCCCCGATCCCTTCACTGAGAAGCAACCCGATTCCCATGGCTGATTTGACGGAAGAGAGCAGTAAGGTTCCCGCTTCCGTCACTCCCAAATGGAGGGGATAATCCGTTTGGGCAGCCAGGAGACGATAAGCCTCTACCATTAAGGGAACATGGGAGGCTTTTAGGGAAATTTTAATATCCCGGAAACCCAAGTCCTCCAGGATAGAGGCATGTCCCAAGGCACTTTCCACCATGGCCTCGGGAGTAACTCCTTGATACTTGCTCAAAAGTTCCCTCTCCAAGGAACCGGCATTGACCCCGATGCGAATGGGAATGCCTTTATCTTTGGCCATGGCAGTCACCTGCCGCACTTTGGCCTTGCTGCCGATATTGCCGGGATTAATCCGCAGGCCGTCTATGCCGTTGTTCATGGCCTGCAGTGCTAAACGG
>JAAZDD010000235.1 GCA_012512955.1 Clostridia bacterium | reverse complement strand
CGTTAAATGTGCTGTATCCGTTGAAGAATAAAACCAGTCCGGAAGCCCAAAAGCGGTTGGCGGGAGCACGGCAATTTAAAGAACTGCTGAAATCCACAGGAACCGGAATTAAGGCCGTTAAATGGGACATAGACAAGGAATTGGCCGTGCTTATTTACACCGGCGGTACCACCGGTAAACCCAAGGGAGTCATGCTCTCCCAGAGGAACCTGGTGGCCAATGCCTATCAATGCCGCTCTTGGATTGATGTTGATGACAAGGACCGGATGTTGGTGGTGCTGCCCATTTTTCACGGCTTCGGCATGAGTGTCTGTATGAATTCAGGTCTCCTGGCCGGGTCAACTCTTATTCTCCTGCCTCGCTTCGGTACCGATGATTTGCTCAAGGCCATCCAGCGTTACCAGCCAACCATTTTTGCAGGGGTACCCACCATGTATATCGGGATGCTCAATCATCCTCAATTGTCCAAATATGATTTGTCTTCCCTGCGGGGCTGCTTCGTAGGGGCCGCTCCCCTGCCTTTGGAAGTAAAAGAACGATTTGAAAAGCTGACCGGCAGCCGGCTCCTGGAGGGTTATGGCCTTACGGAAGCGGTAACGGCCATTTGCTGCAATCCCTTTAACGGCATCAATAAATCCGGCAGTATCGGCATTCCCTTTGCCGATACGGTGATTGCCATCCGGGATCTGGAGTCAGGTTTGCAGGAACTGCCTCCCGGCGAGATTGGGGAGCTGGTGGTCCAAGGGCCTACCCTCATGTTAGGTTACTATAACCGCCCGGAGGAGACCCAGGAAGCACTGCGGGGTGGCTGGCTGAATACCGGAGATTTGGGCTACATGGATGAAGACGGCTATTTTTATATCGTCGACCGGAAGAAAGATCTGATCATTACCGGCGGCTTCAATGTGTATCCCAAGGAAGTGGAAGACGTCTTGTACCGTCACCCTGCCGTGGAGGAGGCTTGTGTCATCGGGGTGCCCGACGATTATGCAGGGGAGAAAGTCAAGGCCTTCGTCAAGTTGAAGGAAGGGGCCACGGCCACGGAAAAGGAACTCATCGATTTTTGCCGGGAGCATTTGACCAAGTACAAGGTGCCCCGGGAAATTGAACTGGCGGCAGAACTGCCCAAGAGTGCCATCGGAAAGATTCTCAAAAAAGAACTGAGGCAACAGCAGCGGATTCCATCATAAAACCGGCTGGGAGGGTTAGTCATGACTAGATCGGCAGTTGAGCAACTGGTGGAAACAGCGTCCCTCACAGGGAGAGAAATAATGGAGAGGTATCCTGACCGGCAATTCTTTGGCTTCACCTGCAGTTACTGGCCGGAGGAACTGGTATTGGCAGCGGGGATGGAGCCCCTGCGTCTCTTTCCCGTCAATACCAGGGCCATGCCCCCTGAGTTGCCTTCTTTTTCCTGTTCTTTGGCCCGGGGAGTGCTGGCGGAGCTGAAAGGCACCGGCCTCAAAAAACTGGCCGGTTTGGGCCAGGCTCAAACCTGTGACACCATGCAGTGTCTGGGCAGCATTGCGCAAGGGGCTTTTCCGGAGCAAGTGCTGGAATTGGTACCCCCGGTCCTCTTGGCGGCTCCCGGTGCCCGGGAGTATTATCATGAGGAATTAAAGGCATTATGGCAGAAGCTCCTGGGGCTGTCCGGGGAAGCAGCCAAGGAGGAAAACATAGCTGCCGCTTTAAATATATTTCAGCGGATGAGACAGTTGGTCAGGCAGGTAGATGAAATGCGGCCCCGGCTGCCCTCCCCGTTGGTGGCCTCCCTTCTCCGGGCCGGTCAATTGATGCCCAGGCAAGAGTATGTGACCCTGTTGGAGGAGGCAGTAACTGCCCTGGCCGGTTACGAGGAGACGGGAACCGGTAAGATCGGCATCTTGTTGAGCGGGCCGGTGCTGGAAAAAGACAGCCTGTACCTGATGATTGAAGAACTGGGAGGCCGGGTCCTGGTGGACGATACTTGCACGGGAACCCGTCATTATGCGGAAGACCCGGCGGAGGAGGCCGGGGCCGGCAGAGCCGGATCCGTTGAGGGATTATTAGAGCAGGTTGCCCGGCGGCACCTGACCATGCCCCTTTGCCCCTGCCGTCACCGCCGGTTGGAGGAACGATCGGAGTATTTGCAGAGCCAGGCCCGGGAAAGAGGAGTCCGGGGAGCGATCCTGGTGGTGCGAAAATACTGTGAACCCCATGCCTTTGATGCGGTACCGGTGGCCAAAGCCCTGCAGCAGCAGGGAATTAAAGCCCTGGTCCTGGAACTGGAAGGGGCAGATGTGGGCGGACAGGAACGAACCAGGCTGCAAGCATTTCTGGAGAGTCTGGGCTAGAGGAGGGTGACCATGACGGAGAAAAGAAGCTACCGGCGCTTGGAAAGTACCAAGGAATTGCAGCGGGTGATGACCCGGTATTACGGGATGTCCAACTATTTTCGCTATTGGGGGAAGCCCTTGGGCCGCAAACTGGCCTGGGTCACCAGCGGTGCCCCGGTGGAACTGCTGCGGGTCTTCAAGATTCACCCCGTCTATCCGGAACAGTACGGTGCCATTTGCGGTTCCCGGAAAGTCTCCGGGGAACTCTGCCAAGTGGCGGAAGCCCAGGGGTACAACCAGGATCTATGTTCCTACGCCCGGGCCCATATCGGCTCCATCCTGAGACCGGACCTGGCGCCCATGAAAGGGTTGCCAAAGCCTGATTTGCTGGTGGCCTGTACCAATATTTGCGGTACCGTGTTGAAATGGTATGAAGCCCTGGCCAGGATCCTGCAAGTGCCTTTAATCGTCATTGATACCCCTTACCAGCCGGGGGAAGTGACCCCCCAGGCCAAGCAGTATGTTCTCCGGCAGTTGGAAGCGGCCGTTGTGGAACTGGAACGGGTCACCGGGGTTCGTTTCAATGAAAAAAAGCTGGATACTATTGCCGAAAAGAGCAGGCAGGTAACCACCCTGTGGCGGGAAATCAAGGATTTGTGTGCCGCCAAGCCTTCCCCCCTCAATGCCCCGGATTTGTTCATTCACATGGCACCCATTGTGGTCCTCAGGGGCACCGATACGGGGGTCAAATACTACTCCCTGCTGAAAAAAGAAGTGGAGCAGCGAGTTCAAGAGGGGGTAGGGGCCCTGGAGCAGGAAAAAGTAAGGCTGGTTTGGGACAATATTGCCATTTGGCCTCATCTCTTCAAATTTTTCAAGATGTTCACGGAACGGGGTGCCTGCTTCGTGGCCGACACCTATACGGGAGGCTGGGCCATGGACTTCTCCGAGGGCAATACCATGGAAACCCTGGCTACCACCTATACGGAAGTGTTTCTCAACCGCTCCGCCCAGTACCGGGCCCGGCAAATAATTGACCAAATCCGGCAGTTTGACGCCGATGGGTTTGTGATGCATTCCAACCGGTCCTGAAAGCCCTATTCCCTGGTCCAGGAGGTCATCCGCCGGCAGGTGATGCAGGAAACGGGCGTACCGGGACTGGTGGTGGAGGCGGATATGGCGGATCCCCGGGCTTTCGCAGAGGAACCGACCCGTAACCGGGTGCAGGCTTTCCTGGAAACCCTGGGTGCTTAGGAGGGAAAAGGAATGACAGTCTATGTTGGTGTTGACATCGGTTCCCTGACCACCAAAGTGGTGTTGGTTAATAAAGAGGGTAAGCAACTGGGCAGGGCCACTGCCCGCACCGGCTACAGCGGGAAAGAAGTAGCCCAAAGGCTGACGGAGCAGCTGTTGGAGGAGCGGTCTTTAACAACCGGGGATATAGGGGCTACCGTAGCCACCGGCTACGGCAGGGTTACTTTCCCCGCCGACCGGGAAGTCTCCGAAATCACCTGCCAGGCTAAAGGGGTTGCTCATCTCTTTCCCCAAACGGCCACGGTGATTGACATTGGAGGCCAGGACAGCAAGGTGATCCGGGTCCTGCCGGGAGGAAAGGTCATCGACTTTGCCATGAATGACAAGTGTGCCGCCGGCACCGGCCGTTTTCTGGAAGTGATGGCGGGAGCTTTGGAAGTAAACCTGGACCAAGTGGGACCTTTGGCTGTAAAAGCCGACAAGGTCTGTGCCATTTCCTCATTCTGTACCGTCTTTGCAGAATCTGAAGTCATCTCCCACGTTTCCAAGGGTACCCCCAAGGAGGAAATCCTGGCCGGCATCTGTGATGCGGTGGCTTCCCGGGTGGCCAATATGACGGAACGGACCGGCCTGGAACTACCGGTGGTCTTCACCGGAGGCGTAGCCAAAAACCAAGGAGTAGCCGCCGCCTTAAGCCGCCACCTTGGGGCGGAATTGCTGATCCCGGCAGATCCCCAGGTAACCGCCGCCTTGGGAGCCGCCCTGTTTGCAGCGGAGTTGTAAAGTATTTATCGATTGGATAAAGAGGAGGTAATCCTCCTTTTTTTACGTTATCCGATTACGATTTTTTCTGTTTCAATTGATAAAGTCAAGTACTGTAGTCATTATTCCGCTGCTAAATCGCCGTATAACCTGTGCCTGACTTATATTTTGGAACGATTTGTATATGATTATATGCGATTAGAAAAGACTGCTATTTTGGTTCTTGAGGCTAGAGGTAAGCGAGAGGATAAAGAAGTACTGGAACATATAAAAGGGTTACTGGATCGAGACGGGGCCAGTCATTCAAATTCTGTTTTGAAGCAAAGTATAGTGGGTGCATATTTCAATGGTAAATGGGGCAGAAGCCATAATTCTCTGAAAACCTACTTTGGATTGGAAGTGGCTGGTTTGTGTTCTTACCCTATTCATAAGTTCGTAAAAACCGGTAAGGAAGACAAAGCTTTTGAATGTATCAAAACAAAAATATATGGATTTCCCCAGTATTATGGCCAAGGTCTAAAGATCTTATAAAAATAAAAAAGCTGCTTATGGCAGCCCCGCCGGGATAACCCCGACGCCCGAAGGGATTTTCATCCCTTTCTAACACTATCTTCCCCATTGAAAGAGGAAAGAATTCCTCCCTCTGTAACTAAATTATAATAATAGTTTCTTTGTTCGTCAATAATAGTCTAACCATATAAAAAACAATATTAAGGCGGCTTCCTTTCTTTTCATGCAACAGGTTAGATGTGTCGTATAACCGGTTTGTGCTTGTACACCGGAAGTGTTTGTTGTATAATAAACTAAAAGTGAAGATTTTCTTATTCTCCGAGTTCATGATTCTACGGGTTTTTCTAAGAACCATGAGCCTGGGTCATGGAACCCACAGGGTACGGCTGGAAACGGCAGTGCCTCCCGGATTGGAAAGGAGAAAGTTAAGGATTCCGGTACACAAGTCCTTGTTTTCCATTTCGGGAAACAAGGACTTTTTATTTGGGAAGGGGATGGATCATGAAGGAAAATCTTTCGCTGCAAGAGGCTCAAAGTATTTTGCTTAGTCACTGTCGAGAGATGGGAACGGAAGAAGTGGAGCTTCATGCCTCTTTGGGACGGGTATTAAGTGAAGAGCTAAGGGCCGAGGAAAACATCCCTCCTTTTGCCCGGTCCCCTTACGACGGATATGCTTTTCGGGCCTTGGACACGGCAACGGCAACCGAGGAGCAGCCGGTGTTCCTGTCGGTCCTGGAAGAGGTGCCGGCAGGTTATGCGCCAACAGCCAAAGTGGGGCCGGGGGAAGCCGTTAAAGTCCTGACCGGGGCTCCCATCCCGGAAGGGGCCGATGCGGTGGAAAAGTATGAAGTTACTACTCTAAAGGGTAATCAGGTAGCCATTTATTCCTCCTTTGAGCCGGGAACCAACATTATTCCTGCCGGGGAAGATGTTGTCAAAGGTGAGATCATCGGTTCCAAAGGAATGGAAATCAGTCCTCCCCTGATTGGGCTGATGGCTTCTTTAGGCATCACCCGGGTCCCGGTTTATCAACAACCAACCATTGCCATCATCAGTACGGGAGATGAATTGCTGGAAATCGACGAGCCCTTGCGACCCGGCAAGATCCGCAACAGCAACAGCCATACGTTGGCCGCTTATTGCCGGGCAATGGGGGCCAAGCCCCTTATTCTAAAAACTCCCAAGGACAGGACGGAAGAAGTGGGGGAGGCTATTCAGCAGGGGTTGCAGCAGGCGGATATGGTCATTACCACCGGCGGAGTTTCCGTGGGGGACTATGATGTAGTGAAAGATGCGGTGAGGTATATCAACGGGGAAATCCTGTATTGGAGGCTGAATTTCAAGCCCAGTTCCATGGTGGCCGCGGTGAAAGACGGCAAAGTCATTTTGGGCTTGTCCGGCAACCCGGCGGCGGCGTTGATGGTCTTCCAGCTCCTGGGCATGGTCTATATCAAGAAATTGATGGGTTGTACCGATTACGGGCTCACCGAATTGCAGGTGACCCTGAAAAATGACTTCAAGAAACCAAGTCCCGCAGGGAGGATTTTGAGGGGCAGGTTAATTTACGAAGAAGGCAATACTTTCATGGAATTGACCGGTGTACAAGCCAACGGTATTCTCCGCTCCATGATTGGTTGTGATGTATTGGCGGAAATCCCGCCGGGCAGCGGCCCTATCGCAGCCGGGAGTAAACTGAAGGCTTATCTAATCAGGTAATGGGGGGTAAATATGAAAAAGGTCAAGGTGCAGGATGCAGTGGGAATGACCCTCTGTCACGATATTTCCAAAGTGGTACCCGGAGAGTTTAAAGGTATGAGGTTTCCGAGGGGCCATGTGATCAGGCCGGAGGATATTCCGGAACTGTTGAATTTAGGTAAGGAGCATATCTTTGTTTTCGAAGAAGGAGTGGGAGAAATCCACGAAGATGATGCTGCCGTCCGTATTGCTGAAGCGGTGATGGGGCCCAATCTTTCCTATGAAGGCCCCCGGGAGGGAAAAACCACCCTGAAGGCTGGGATCAAAGGCTTGTTCAAGGTAAACAGTCCTTTGCTCAAAGAGATCAACTCCATTGAGTATGTGACGGTGACCAGCCTGCCCAACCATTTTCCCGTGGTGGCCGGGCAGAAAGTAGCGGGAGGGCGGATCATACCGTTAACCATTGAGGAAGAAAAAATACTGGAACTGGAGGAATTGTGCCGCCAACAGGGGCATGTCTTTGAGGTAAAGCCCTACCGGAAATTGAAGGTGGGGATGATCATTACCGGCAATGAAGTGTATAAAGGGCGGATCCCCGATAAATTTGCCCCGGTGCTGGACAGCAAACTCAAAGCCTATGAAACGGAAATCCTGGGCCGGGTCTTTTGCCCTGATGAGATTGCCGCTTTGGACGAAGCCGTGGCCGGTTTTTTGAGTCAGGAGGCGGATTTGATCATTCTGACCGGGGGCATGTCCGTGGACCCGGATGATTTAACTCCGGGGGCCATCAAAAACTGTGGTGCCGAGGTAGTGACCCATGGGGTGCCGGTCCAGCCCGGCAATATGTTCATGCTGGCCTATAAAGGAAAAACAACCTTGATTGGGGTCCCTGGGGCGGCCATCTACCACAAAACTACGGTGCTGGATGTCTTTCTTCCCCGCATCTTTGCCGGGGATGTGATCACCAAAGAAGAAATCAGCAGTATGGGTGAAGGCGGTTTATGTCTTGGCTGTGAGGTTTGCCGGTATCCAATTTGTTATTATGGCAGGTGAAAAAAATGCTGGACGTCTATGGGAGGAGCATCAACTATTTAAGGGTCTCTG
>JAAZDD010000234.1 GCA_012512955.1 Clostridia bacterium | reverse complement strand
CTTGTACTTGACACAAACATTCAAGGTCAGTTTATTGTCAAGAACTTGACTATATGGTATAATTACTTTCGTTGTATTTTACCCTACGGAAGAAGCAAAGCGAGGTGATTACGATGAAGGAAGGTATTCACCCAAAAGTAGAAAAGACCACCATTACCTGCGCTTGTGGTAATGTTATTGAAACCATCTCCACGAAGAAGGATATTCGGGTGGAAATCTGTTCTGCCTGCCATCCTTTCTATACCGGTACCCGGGGTAGAGTGGTGGAAAAAGGCGGCCGGATCGAGCGTTTCAAAAAGAGATACGGCATGTAGTCTGCTTCCGTTGACGAAGCGGTCACAAAGGACACTGGAAATAGCGGCCGGCACAGGCTGCTATTTTTGTCTTTCCGGGTGAGGCCCGGAAATCTATTCATCACAGGCACGGTGTGGTATAATACCAAATAGTCTAAGAAACATTTTGCTTCTACTTTTTAACAAATAGATTATGACTATAATGCTTTGCTTCGCTACGGCGAAGCCACCACAAAGTTACCGGCAGCAAGCTGCCGACGGCTGTGGGAACAACGCCCGCTCCGCAAAGCATTATAGCCTTGATCCAACTGGAAAAATTAAATTGACATAGAAGGTGTAGAACATGCTGGAAAAACTGCAAGCCCTTGAGGATAAATACGAAGAACTGTCCCGGTTGTTGTCCGACCCCCAGGTCATCGCCGACCAGGCGGAATTCCAGAAACACGCCAAGGCCCATGCCGCTTTGACGGATATTGTAACCGCCTACCGGGAATACAAGGAAACCCTGAAGCGGCGGGATGAAGCCAAGGAAATCCTGGCGGAAGAAAGTGATAAAGAGCTGCGGGAACTGGCAGAGTTGGAACTGGAAGAGCTGGACGCCAAAAAAGAGGATCTGGAACAGCAGCTCAAGGTGCTCCTGTTGCCTAAAGATCCCAATGATGAGAAAAACGTGATCATGGAAATCAGGGCAGGCACCGGAGGCGAAGAGGCAGCTCTCTTTGCCGGCGATCTGTTCAGGATGTACAGCCGCTATGTGGAAGGGAGAAACTGGTCCATTGAGGTGTTGAGCGAAAATGCTACCGACATTGGCGGTTATAAGGAGATCATTTTCCAGGTGTCCGGTCAGGGAGCTTACAGCCAGTTGAAATTTGAAAGCGGTGTCCACCGGGTGCAACGGGTGCCCGTTACCGAAACCCAGGGACGGGTGCACACCTCCGCCGCCACGGTGGCGGTATTGCCGGAAGCGGAGGAAGTGGATGTGGACATCGACCCCAATGACCTCCGGATTGATGTCTTTTGTTCCAGCGGTCCGGGAGGCCAGTCGGTGAACACGACCCAATCGGCAGTCAGGGTGACCCATATCCCCACCGGTATTGTGGTCTCCTGCCAGGATGAAAAATCCCAGCATAAAAACAAAGACAAGGCGCTGAAGATCCTGAGAGCCCGGCTCCTGGACAAAGCGGTAGCCGAGCAGCAGGGTGAGTTGGCGGAAGCCAGGAAGACCATGGTCGGTTCCGGTGACCGGAGTGAACGGATCCGCACTTACAACTATCCCCAAAACCGGGTGACGGATCACCGGATCGGTTTGACCCTCCATAAACTGGATGCTATTATGCAAGGGGATTTGGGGGAAATCATCGAAGCCTTGGTTACTACGGAGCAAGCTGAGAAACTGAAAAATGTGGAATAACAGTTTTTCTCCGCAACCGCCGGTGGTCCGTGAGGCCCTCTCCGAGGCGGTTTCTTTTTTAAAGAGGCGGGGCATCCCCCAACCTCGCCTGGAAGCGGAAGTGCTGCTGGCGGCTTTACTCGGGGAGGAGCGGGTTAAGCTCATCACCCATGACCGGCGTTTGTTGCCGCCGTCCCTGTGGAAGGAGTATCAAGAGTTGTTACGGAAACGGGGAGAAGGCTGGCCTCTCCAATACCTGACGGGGCGGCAGGAATTCATGTCCCTGTCTTTTAAAGTGAATCCGGCGGTTTTAATTCCCAGGGCCGATACGGAAGTTTTGGTGGAAAAAGTATTATCCTATAAAGAAACCGGCACCGGTTCCCAGATTAAGCACATCGTGGATGTGGGTACCGGCAGCGGTGCCATCGCCGTCAGCCTGGCCTATTACTGGCCGGAGGTGAAGGTTACGGGGGTGGATGTTTCGCCGGAGGCCCTGGCGGTGGCCCGGGAAAATGCGGCCATCCATGGGGTGGAAGTGGAGTGGATCCGGGGTGATTTACTGACCCCTTTGATCAATGCCCGGCGGAAGGTTCAGCTGGTGGTCAGCAATCCCCCTTATATTCCTGCCGGAGATTTGCCTTCCCTTTCCCGGGAAGTCCGGAAGGAGCCCGCACTGGCCTTGAACGGGGGGCCTGACGGGCTGGATTATTACCGGTGCCTGGCTGCCCAGGCACCCTCTTGCCTGGAGGCTCCGGGGCTGATCGCCCTGGAAATCGGTTGGGACCAGGGGGAAGCCGTCAGGGAACTGTTGGAAAGGGCAGGCTTTACCGGGATTGAAATTGGCCGGGACTATGCCGGCCGGGACCGGGTGGTTACGGCTGTGTGGCGCCCTTGAGGACTATGTCCGGGGCGAATCAAGTTTGCGGGGGTGTACTCCTTGATTTGGCGGTTATTCATCACCTTTTTTAAAATAGGCGGCTTTACCATCGGCGGCGGCTATGTGATGATTCCCCTGATTGAAAGGGAAGTGGTCAGGAACCATGGCTGGGTGGACGAGGAGGACTTTTTGGATCTGATTGCCGTGGCCCAGTCGGCTCCCGGCATTATTGCCGTCAATTCCGCCATGGTTGTCGGCTATAAAGTAGCCGGTTTTGGGGGAGCCTTTATGGCAGCCCTGGGTGCGGTCCTACCTTCTTTTTTGATGATGCTTTTGATTGCCAACTTTTATCTGGTTTTCCGCCGCTTGGAGCCGGTGGCGGCTTTTATGGCCGGTGCCGCGCCTGTGGTGGTGGCCCTGTTGTTTTACGCTGCCGGTTCCATGGGCAAGAAGACCTTTAAAGACCGCAAGGGCTTTGTGCTGGGAGGCATTGCTTTCCTGTTGAGCCTGGCTTTGGGTCTTAATCCCATTATTCTCATTATCCTGGGAGGGCTCCTCGGCTATTTGCTCTATCACCGGGAGGAGCGGAAAGGGGAAAGCCACTGATGTTGCATTGGGAATTATTCTGGACTTTTTTTAAGATAGGAGCTTTTTCTTTCGGCGGCGGCTACGGGATGATCCCTTTGATTACTCAGGAGTTGGTCTATCGTCACCGTTGGATCTCCATGGAGCAGTTGGTGGACATGATCGCTGTGTCCCAGATGACGCCGGGGCCCATCGCCGTCAATATTGCCACCTTTGCCGGTTATCAAACGGGAGGGCCCCTGGGTTCCCTGGTCGCTACCGTGGGGGTAGTTACTCCTTCCGCTTTAATTGTAATTGCCGGGGCGGCTTATTTTCTGAAACACCACCGGCATCCCGTGGTCCGTTCCGTCCTCAAGGGGATTCGCCCGGTAGTGATCGCTTTGATCGCCTATTCCGGCGTAACCGTGGCCCGGGGAGTCCTGGACGGTTTTCTTCCCGTGGGTATTTTTGTCGCTGCTTTACTTGCCTCTTATTTTTATCAACTACACCCCATTGCCGCACTCCTTGCCGGGGGGCTCCTGGGAATTGTAATTAATTTTCTCTGAATTGGGCCAATTCTTGGATTAAGATTTATGGATTGACGTTTCCAAGCAAGAATGTTAGAATAGTTTTTAGCATAAGGTAAAATGGGATAAAATTTTAATTTTTCGCTAATTGTCTGGCAATTTAGTTGCAAAAGGCTTGTGT
>JAAZDD010000233.1 GCA_012512955.1 Clostridia bacterium | reverse complement strand
TCCCACAATAGAGGGCAGGGAGTACAAGCAGGCCAGGGCGGAACCCAGCATACCGATGTCTTCCAGGGCGATAATTTCTGAAGTCCAGCCCAGACCGCGCCCGCCGTATTCTTTAGGGAAACGCAGTCCCAACAAATTTCTCCTGGCCGCTTCTTTCAAATACTCGGTAGGGTATTGTACTTTGTTCTCGTCCATATCCAGGATCAACTGCTTGTCAACAGAACCGACGAAGTCCTGAACTTCCTTTTGCAGCGCTTTTTGCTCCTCTGTCATCAAAAAACTAAACATTTCAGTCTCTCCTTCACGAAAATTCTGAAAACGGTATTCGACAAAAATGACTTTGAGCTTTTACTTCATGATGTTCCCTCCTTTTCCTTTAACATTTCCATAAACTTTTGCCTGAACTCCAGCATTTCTTGTTTGGTTTCTTCCAGCTCTTTAATCATTTCATCTATTTCGGCAATTCGCTTATCTCCCAATTCGATGGTTCGGCGGAGCTGTTCCTTCTCCGTGGGATCCACATCGTAAAGGTCCAGCATTTCTTTGATTTCTGCCAGGGAAAACCCGAAGCGCTTTCCCCGTAAGGCCAGTTTTAGGCGAGTTCTGTCCCGGCTGGTGTAAGTTCGGGGTAAGGTCTCTTTCTCCCGGTGGGAGTTAATCAAACCTACTTCCTCGTAATAACGAATGGTCCTGGTACTGATACCAAATTCATGGGCCAACTCAGAAATGGAATATAGTTTAGATTCTTTCGTAGTCATTACCATCACCTTTACGTTAACGTAAACTTAATTTTATTATAAAAACAGGTTTACCGGGTGTCAAGAGACAACTGCACCTGCCGGAATGGCTATGAATAGAATAGCAGGGGTAGGGTACCGGAAAGGAGTTATGCGTGATGGATGTTTTGTCAGCCCTGTTAATTGCCTTGGCCAATAATGCGGATACCATCAGTGTCCGGGTGGCTTACAGTCTGAAAAGAATAAAGGTATCCTTTGGCATCAATTTGTGGATTGCCTTTCTTGCCTTTATCGTTTCTGCGCTGGCTGCCGGTTCAGGTCAACTGCTGGCTGATGTTTTACCCGGTTCAGCGGGCAGTGTTTTGAGCATGGGACTGTTGATCCTTGTAGGTCTTTGGCTCATTGCAGAACCATTTGTCGGCAACAAACAGGAGGAACGAAGGAAGGGAAATAGGATGCTGGCGATCCTGGCCGATCCGGTGGAGGCGGATCAGGACCAATCCAAACATATTGATTTTAAAGAAGCTACTTTGTTGGGGCTGGCCTTGTCGTTAAACAATATCGGTGGCGGTATGAGTGCAGGAATCTTGGGGATAAGCCCTTTGCTCATCGGTGGATTGTCCGGACTGATCAGCATTATAATTTTCTGGATGGGCAACTGGTTGATCGGGATGCTGATCGAGTGGAACATAGGTTATAGAGTCTCCTTTGTTGCCGGTCTGGTGTTGATCATGATTGGGATCAAGCAAATGTTCTAGAGAGATGAAGATAAAACTGACAATAAAGGAAATAGTAAGAAAAATAACACTTTGTTTTAACAGGAATAATTTTCTCATTGGCGAAATAAAAAGTTTGAGATGATTAGTCAATCAATTAGTGAAAGTGAGTACTTGAACTATCCTTCTATTTTCTTACGAATTTGTTACACCGGTGAGACCGTGATTAATTTCTTCTACAAAAAAACACATTGAAATGGGTCCCGGTCCGGGAGGGGTTACCAGTGCAATTTACTGATACACCCGGTTCCTTATCCTACCGCTTTGCTGTGGAAGGTATGAATTTCAAGACGGCCGGTTCAGCGGCGATGAGGATCAAGCGCTTATTACTGGATGTGGGCTATGAGCCGCAGCTGGCCAGAAGGGCGGCGATCATCGCTTATGAGCTGGAAATGAATCTTATTATTCATGGGGGCGGTGGCCAATTGGCAGTGAAATTGTCGCCTGATTTCATCGAAATATACGCCGGTGATCAAGGACCGGGGATTCCTGATGTGGAGTTGGCCATGCAGGAGGGTTATTCAACCGCTCCGCCTCAGGTGCGGGAGATGGGACTTGGGGCCGGCATGGGACTGCCCAATGTTAAACACTGGGCAGATGTTCTGAAGATTGATACCAAAGTGGATGAGGGTACACGCCTCCGGGCCATTGTGTACTGCACCCAATCAAAGTAGGTGAGTTAAATGACCGGGTACTTTCATTCCGTTCGGCTGGAAACCAAAAAGTGCAAAGGCTGCACCAACTGTATTCGCCGGTGCCCGACGGAAGCGATCAGAGTAAGGGAGGGTAGGGCGTGCATCATTGTGGAGCGGTGTATTGATTGTGGGGAATGTATCAGGGTTTGCCCTAACAAGGCAAAGACGGCTGTCAGTGACAGTTATGAAAAATTGGCGGCATTTCAATATAGAATCGCCCTGCCTGCACCGGCTCTCTACGGACAATTCAAAGGGGAATATACTGTTGGTCAGATCGACGGTGCTTTACTTCAATTAGGTTTTGATGATGTGTTTGAGGTGGCTTATGCAGCTGACCTGATTACTGCTGCTACACAAGAGTATGTTGCTGAAGTTGGCACACCAAGACCGTTGATTTCCCAGGCGTGCCCGGCAGTGGTCAGCCTCATCCAGGTCCGGTTTCCCCTCCTTTTACCCCATTTGATTCCTATCGATTCACCCATGAATGCAGCGGCCAGGCTGGCGAAGGATCAGGCAGTGGCTAAGGGTTATGCCAGGGCAGACACCGGTGCGTTTTTTATTACTCCCTGTCCCGCTAAGATTACTGCTGTGCGCCAACCTCAGCAGCATTTTACCAACTATGTTGACGGAGTGCTCTCCATTCAGGAAGTATATGGTGACCTGCTTCAGGTACTTAAGAGCGGGGTAACCCAGCTGAGGGTAACTGCCTCAGGAGCCGGGATCAATTGGGGCGGGGCAGGGGGAGAAGCGGCCGCCATGGGTAATGATGTGGCTACATTGACGGTAGACGGTATTCATAATGTGATCGGCATTTTGGAAGAAGTGGAAATGGGCCACCTGAAGGAGATTGATTATTTAGAATGCCAGGCTTGTACCGGAGGTTGTGTCGGTGGTGCCTTAACCGTGGTCAATCAAAATCTGGCCCGGATGTACCTGAAAAAACTTGCCGCCGCTGACGGTGTGCCTGAAAAAGGGCAACAAGGGACAGCGCTCCTTGAGCGTTATAACCGGTTTGGCATCAAGAAAAACATCCGGCCCCGGCAGCCCTTTTCCTTGGATGAAGACGTGGCCAAAGCCATTAGCAAACTGGATCTATTGGAAAGGACCCTGGAGTCATTGCCCGGTCTGGATTGCGGTTCCTGTGGCGCTCCTACCTGCCGGGCATTGGCGGAAGACATAGTCCGGGGATTAAGCTCCGAAACAGACTGTGTATTTAAATTAAGGGAAAAAGTTAGCAATCTTGCCCGGAAGGTTATGGAACTGGCTTCATTGGTGCCTCCTTCCATGGGAGGGGTTAGGGAAACGAAAAACGAGGGGAATGGTGAAGCAGACAATGAAATTGACTGAAATTGTTGAAGAACTGCAGTTGGTACCCATGGGCTAAATAAACGGGACCAAAAAAGTTTCAGGGGTTTATGTAACAGATCTCCTCAGTGATGTGATGGCTAACGGCAAGCCAGGGGATCTGTTGGTTACTGTGCTGAACCATGAAAACCTGATCGCGGTAGCCTCCCTTCTGGAGTTGAGCGCCGTCTTGATTACCGGCGGCAAAAAGCCGGGCACGGAAACCATACGCCGGGGGGAAGAACACGGTATCCCTTTGCTGGTAACCGGAATGAGTACCTTTGAGGCCGCGGGAAGATTATATGACTTGTTAAAAGATAGGGAATAATCCATGAGCGGACTCCGTGTTGAACTGCATCTCCATAGTGTTTTGTCCCCTTGCGCCGGTGACGAAATGATTCCCCCGCTGGTGCTCCGGCGAGGAGTGCAACTGGGGTTAAGTTTCATAGCCATTACTGATCATAATTCCACCTTGAATGTCCCTGCTTTTTGGCGGGCGGCCCGCAATCTCCCTATTCAGGTTATACCGGGGATTGAACTCCAAACCAGAGAGGACATCCATCTGATTGGCCTGTTTGACTCTCCGGAAAAGGCAGCAGCGATTCAAGCTGTAGTGGATGCCACACTGCCCAAAGTCCGGAATCGGGAGGATTATTTTGGCCGGCAATGGATTGTTGATGAACAGGGCCGTCTTATTGGGAGAGAAGAACGC
>JAAZDD010000232.1 GCA_012512955.1 Clostridia bacterium | reverse complement strand
GACGGCACCCTGATGACGCTGGAACAGGCTCGCCGTTACCCCATTTTGACCATTGCCTGCGGGCCCACCAACTCCATCCGGGGCGCCAGCTACCTGTCAAAACTGGAAAATGCAGTGGTGGTGGACGTGGGAGGCACCACAACCGACCTTGGAGTACTCCAAAACGGCTTTCCCCGGGAATCAAGTATGGGGGCAATCATCGGCGGAGTCCGCACCAATTTCCGGATGCCCGATGTGCTGACTATCGGCCTGGGCGGCGGTTCCATTGTCAGAGAGCGGGAGGACGGTTCCGTCACCGTAGGTCCAGACAGTGTAGGCTATCAGATTACGGAAAAAGCATTGATTTTCGGCGGGGATACGGTGACTGCCACGGACATCGCCGTGCGGCTGGGCCTGTATGATCTGGGGGATAAATCCAGGGTGGCCGGCTTGGACGAAGAATTTGCCCGGAAGGCCATGGGGGTCATCTGCCGGCTGGTGGAAGATGCCCTGGATGCCATGAAGGTTTCCAATGATGATGTGGACGTAATTCTGGTTGGTGGCGGTTCTATCATCCTGCCGGAGAAACTGGCGGGTGCCAAATCGGTGGTTAAACCTGCCCATTTCAGCACCGCCAACGCCATTGGCTCTGCCATCGCCAAAGTCAGCGGCACTTACGAAAAGCTGATTGACTATGAAAAGATGCCCCGGGAGGAGGCACTGGCCCAGGCCAAACAGGAAGCAATTGAAATGGCTGTTGCCGCCGGCGCTCTGCGGGAAACGGTGGAGATTATTGATGTGGAGGATGTCCCCCTGGCCTATTACCCAGGCAAAACCAGCCGGGTGAAGATTAAAGCGGCTGGAGATTTGGGAAGTTAGTCTTTAGCAAAAACTTACGATAGGCCCCCCTGAATAGCAGGGGGGTTTTAGGTTATGTGGTTTTCTATTCGATATATCGACAATGAAATTATAGTAAGGATTTAATAGGAATTAACTGTCATTTGTTGAATTATACAATAAATTAAATCCGATTGATGACTATTTGGTACCGTATGTGGTATCATATAGAGGGGCGTAAAGATGACTAAGTTTGACAAACTCTATTCTAAGATCGTGAATAATCCAAAGGATGTTAGTTTTGAGGAACTGGACAAAGTGCTTAAACATTATGGGTTTAAATGCAGACAATCAGGTGGCGGCTCCAGTCACTACAACTATTATCATGCGGCTCTAACCGATATATTAACGATACCGAGAAATCGACCACTAAAGGCCATTTATGTGAAGAAGGCACTTTTGGCTATTGAGCTCTTGGAGAGAGGTGAAGAGGAATGAACAAGGATTTGGATTACTACATGGGTTTAGATTATGAAATAAAAATGAGGAAGTTGTCGGCCGAGGAAGGTGGCGGATGGTTCGCTGAAATACCTGGGTTACCAGGTTGTATGGCAGATGGAGATACAATTGAGGAATTAATAGCGAATTTAGATGAGGCCAAAAAAAGCTGGATAAAAACAAGCTTAGAGTTAGGAAGAAGTATTCCTGAACCGTCTACAGATGATTTTTCGGGGCAATTACGAGTTAGAATGCCAAAGTCATTGCATCGAACGCTATCTCAGTTGGCAAAAGAGGAAAATGTGAGTTTGAATCAGTTTATTGTATTCCAGTTGTCTAAGGGAATTGGCTACCGTAATTAAACTACGGACTTAGAACTAAATACCTTTTTCAGATAGAAACCCCTCTTGGTCAGCAAGTGGGGCTTTTCTGTCCGGCATCACTTTAAAGCCGTCGAATGTGGTATAATTAAGCAAATAATGGCAACGGGAAGGACGTGATTAGAACTGTACGATCAAATCGTTGAATTATGGCAGTCCTACGATATTGTCTCTCCCACTGATTAGGATAAATATCTCCATAATTTTCGCATCCTGTTTGCTTTTCATTCCGGAAGGATTGAGAATGAGGAAATCACTTATTTTGATACCCGGGAAATCTTTGAAAACGGAAAAGTGGTGGGGTTTTCCGGAAATCCTCGTGCCGTTATGGAACAGCACAATCAGAAACTGTGCTATGAGTTTTTGAAGGAGAAAATAGTCAATAAAGAACCTTTAAGTCTGGAGTTGGTCAAGGAAGTCCACCGTATCCTCACTGCCGGAACCTACGATGAGCACAGGTACATAATCAATCAGGAGAGACCTGGAGAATTCAAAAAACATGATTATGTGACTGGTATCTACCAAGTAGGTTCGCCGGCAGAACAAGTGGAAAGCGATTTGGAAGAGCTGATCGCTGAAGTAACTGCCTACAAGGGAAACGACATATTAATGGCTGCAGCCTATTTACAGGCCAAGTTTGAGTACATCCATCCTTTTGCTGATGGCAACGGACGAGTGGGAAGAACTCTGCTGAATTACTACCTTATGATTAATAATCATCCGCCTCTTATCATTTATGATGAGGATAAACGGCTGTAATATGAATGCCTGCAAAAGTACGACGAAACTGAGGAATTAAAACCCCTATACAGGTTCCTGCAGTACGAAACAGAAAAGACATGGGAGAAAACATTGGAGATGTTTAAAGGCTACAGGGACAAGCGTTAAGTCTTTAGGAGTTGTATTTAGGGCAAGTAATCATGTAACTGCCGTACCAACGGTGGTCCTATACCTCCGTCATTAATAGGGGCCGGTGTTACCTCTAAGGCACCGGTAATTGGCTTTTTGTATCCTTCATAAGCCTCAATGGCTGTGCAGGCAATGGCAATATTTTCCCAACTAATGATGCCTTCTTT
>JAAZDD010000231.1 GCA_012512955.1 Clostridia bacterium | reverse complement strand
TTAAAAGTCTGACGGGCCTGCGACTGGTCCACCGCTATGATTTAGCTTTGCGGGAACAGGATCTGCCCTTGATCCGGGAACACCTCTTCCCGGAAACATTCGCTGATGCAATTCACTATGATGTGTTGCCCCAGGAACCTACCGATCAGGTCTTAATTAAAGAATACTTACCTGGCCTTTTCGATCCTAAGAGTGAGGCTGTCTCTCAAATGTTGAAAGTCCTCCTTGCCGGGGAGAATATCCCCCTTCGAACAGCCCAAATGCTGGTTCTTTCCGGAGACCTGTCCCAAGGGGAACTGGACCGGATCAAATCTTACTGGCTCAACCCTTTGGAAAGCAGGGAAGCCTCCCCGGACAAGCCAAGCACCCTGTCGGAACCGGTTCCCCTGCCGAAAAACATCGCTGTCCTGGAGGGTTTTATAGAGAAAACAGAGGAAGAATTGAGCCGGTTACACCGGGAGCTGGGCCTGGCCATGAGCCAGGCGGACCTCCGTTTCTGCCAGGAGTGGTTCCGGGACCGGGAACAAAGGAATCCCACGGTCACCGAAATTCGCATTTTAGATACATATTGGTCCGACCACTGCCGGCATAAAACCTTTTTAACTCCCATCACCAAGACGGAAATAGAACCGGGCCTCTATACCCAGCCGGTGGAAACCACCTACCGGGCCTATTTGGACGCCCGGAAATCCTTAAACCGCCAGGCCATGGACATTTGCCTGATGGACCTGGCTACCGTCGGGATGCGGGAATTGAAGCAGCTGGGTCATCTGGCTGATCTGGATGAGTCCGATGAGATCAACGCCTGCAGTATCAACATTACCGTTGAGCGAAACGGCACTGAAGAAGAATGGCTGTTAATGTTTAAAAATGAAACCCATAACCATCCCACGGAAATTGAGCCTAACGGTGGCGCCGCCACCTGCCTGGGCGGTGCCGTGCGGGATCCCATGTCAGGCCGTTCCTACGTGTACCAGGCCATGCGGGTTACCGGCAGCGGTGATCCCCGGGAACCCTGGACCGATACGCTGCCGGGGAAACTGCCCCAACGGCTGATCACCAGGGAAGCGGCCTCCGGCTACAGCAGCTACGGCAACCGGTTGGGAGTCCCCGCCGGACAAGCCGTGGAGTATTATGATGCAGGCTTCCGGGCCAAGAGAATGGAGTTGGGCGCGGTTATCGCCGCCGCACCGAAAGAAAACGTCATCCGGCAAAAACCGGAACCGGGGGATGTGATCCTCCTGGTGGGCAACAAAACCGGCCGGGACGGTTGCGGCGGAGCCGCCGGTTCTTCCAAGGCAACGGAGGCAGTGACCGCTCCTTTAAAAGGAGCGGAAGTGCCCAAAGGCAACCCGACAGAGGAAAGAAAACTGGTGCGCCTGTTCCGGAACCCGGCAGCTACTCGCTTGATCAAAAAATGCAATGACTTCGGTGCCGGCGGCGTCTCCGTGGCCATCGGGGAACTGGCTGAAGGAGTAGTCATCAATTTGGATGCGGTCCCCACCGCTTACCCCGGCTTGGACGGGACGGAACTGGCCATTTCCGAATCCCAGGAAAGAATGGCGGTGGTGGTACCGCCGGAAAAGGCCCCTGATTTCATCCAATTGGCGGAAAGAGAAGGCCTGTCCGCCGTAGCCGTGGCGGGTGTGACCCCCGACCGGCGGGTGAAGATGTATTGGAAAGGCCACCTCATTGTGGACCTGGACCGGGAATTTCTGGATTCCGGGGGGATCAAGGAACAAACAGCGGTTACAGTAACGGCCCCCAAAGAAGAAAACAACTGCCTCCATGGAGTGCCGGCCCATGTACAAGAAAAAAAGGCAGATCTGAAAGAAGCCTGGTTGGCCAATCTCCGGGACCTCAATGTGGCCGGCCAGAAAACCCTGGCCTATCCTTTTGACAGCACAGTTGGGGGCAATACGGTACTGGCCCCTTTCGGAGGCAAATACCAGGCCACTCCCGCCGAGGGAATGGTAAGCAAAATTCCGGTCCTTGAGGGGGAAACCACCACCGGCAGCATTATGACTTTTGGCTATACTCCCCAAATTGCCCGCTGGTCTCCCTTCCACGGGGGCCTGTATGCCGTGGTGGAGGCTGTGGCCAAAAACGTGGCTTTGGGAGGTGACCACCGCCGGATCCGGCTGAGCTTCCAGGAGTACTTTGAAAAATTGGAGGACAAACCGGAAAAGTGGGGCAAACCTTTTGCCGCTCTCCTGGGTGCCTACTGGGCCCAGAAAAATTTCCTGATCCCTGCCATCGGCGGGAAAGACAGCATGTCGGGAAGCTGGAAAGACATTTCCGTGCCTCCCACCCTGGTGGCTTTTGCCGTCAACACGGTGAATGTGACCAAAGTGGTTTCCGCCGAGTTCAAACAACCGGGCAGTCACCTGGTCCTGGTGCCTGCTCCCAAAAATAAAGAAGGGGTCCCCGATTTTGACCGGCTAAACAAAAACTACAGCAAGATTCACGCTTTAATCCAGGCCGGCCGGGTCCTAGCCGCCGCCACTGTCAAATATGGAGGTTTGGCGGCAACTTTAAGCAAGATGGCCTTTGGGAACGGTATCGGTTTCACCGTCAAAAACATTGAACAGGAGCAACTGTTTGCACCTGATTACGGTGCCATCGTCCTGGAAATGCCGGGAGATGTGGATCCGGAAACAGCCTTTGGCGATGTACCTTTTCAACTGCTGGGCACTACCGGGGCAGGGAAGATGATACAAGTCAATGAGACGGTGTTTGAGCTGGAGGAAGCATACCGGGCCTGGGCGGAACCCTTGGAAGAGGTGTTCGGTGTAACACGTGCCCTGAACGATGAAGTCCCCATGGCCAAAGACTATCCTATTTTTAACCGTCGCCGGGGTAAGAGGGTTTCCTCCTCCATTGGCAAACCCCGGGTCTTAATCCCCGTATTCCCCGGCACCAATGGGGAATATGAAGCAGAAAAGGCTTTCCGGGAAGCGGGAGGGCTGGTAAAAACACCGGTCATCAGGGACCGGTCCATAGCCCAGCTGTCGGAATCTCTCCAGGAATTGGCCCGGGAACTGGCTAACAGCCAAATACTGGTACTGGCCGGAGGCTTTGCCGGGGAGGATGGTCCGGAAGGTGCCGGCAAGTACCCGGCGACCGTCCTCAGTCAACCCATGATCAAGGAGGCCATCCTGCAGTTATTGGAACGGGATGGATTAATCCTGGGCACCGGCAACGGTTTTCAGGCCCTGGTCCGGACGGGTCTTCTCCCTTACGGGGAATTCAGGACACCGGGAACGGGAGGACCTCTATTGACCGTCAACGGCATAGGCCGGCACATCTCCTGTTATGTGACCACCAAGGTTGTCTCCACCCTGTCTCCCTGGTTCAGCCTCCACGAAGTAGGGGAAGAGCACACCATTCCCCTTTCCTGCACCGAAGGACGTTTTGTAGCCGGGGAAAAGGAAATGGGAGAACTGTTCAGGCAAGGCCAGGTAGCTACCCAGTATGTTGATGAGCAAGGGAAACCTTCCGGCGCTTTTCCCTATAATCCTACTGGGTCCTTCCATGCCGTTGAAGGAATCACCAGCCCCGACGGCAGGATTTTGGGCAAGATGGGCCATCCGGAGCGGTACAGCTCCTATGTGGGGATCAATATTCCCGGTAATAAGGAGCAAAGAATTTTTCAAGGCGGGATTGCCTATTTCCGGTAAAAACCGATGCAATTTTGGTGTTATCCCGAACATTAATTGTTATCTATTAATAAATGTTCGAAATTTCTATTGACAGTTCTTACCTCCTTTGCTAAGCTGAACTCAAATTTAGGCGAAACGGGGAGTCGAGACCCCGGAGAACAGAGGTGTTTGATCAATGAAGGAAATAAAAGTAGGGATCATCATGGGCAGCGATTCCGATTTGCCCATTATGAAGGAAGCAGCGGAGATCCTGGATGAACTGGGCATCGGTTGGGAAGCAGTCATCGCCTCGGCCCATCGCACCCCGGAAGAAGCCACGAATTACGCCCGGACCGCCGGTGATAAGGG
>JAAZDD010000230.1 GCA_012512955.1 Clostridia bacterium | reverse complement strand
GGGTATATGCAGCAGGAGATGCCAGGCAGAAATACCTGCGTCAAGTGGTAACTGCCGCTGCCGACGGGGCCGTTGCTGCCGTAGCCGCGGAAAAATATTTGGCTGAGGAAGAAGCTTTCAATACCCAGGTTTTGGAACAAGAGCTGCCGGTAGCGGTAGTTTTCTGGGCACCGCAAAATGAAAGAAGCATTCAAATGGTATCAGCACTGGAGCAGGCCATGACCGGCTTTGAAAAAGGAAAACTGGTAAAAATCGACGTCTATCGCAACCACCTGACTTCATCCCGGTACGAGGTAAAAGACATTCCTGCCGTCCTGGTCTTTGACAAGGGAGAAGTAAAAGTACGGTTTGAGGGTACTTTTACCGCCGATGAGGTAGTGCAAAAGATAGACGCCGGTTTGGCATAAAGGATGCAGAAAGTGAAGATGCTTTTAGGGGGGTGACAAAATGATTGCTGTAGACAAGACGAATTTTGAAGCTGAAGTACTGCAGGCGGAAGGATTGGTTGTAGTGGACTTCTGGAGTCCCAAATGTGAACCCTGTAAGGCATTGATGCCGGAAGTGGAAAAACTGGCGGAAAAGTATGCAGGGCAGGCCAAGTTCTGTAGCTTGGATACTGCTGCCAACCGCAGGCTGGCCATCGGCCAGAAAGTGCTGGGACTGCCTACCATCGGTTTTTACCGTAACGGCGAAAAAGTTTTTGAACTGACTAAAGAGTTCACTGTTGAAGATGTGGAAGCTAAGCTTAAGGAACTGCTTTAATAAGCAACCATCCAAGGAGGTGAACCGTTATGCGTTTAGAGATTGGCAACATTAACATTAAGGATGTTCAACTGGGCAATGAGACCAAAGTGGAAAAGGGCGTTCTTTATGTTAACCAAGAGGAACTGGCAAAGGTGACCGGTGATGATGACCGGATTGCTTCTGTGGAAGTGTACCTGGCAAAGCCCGGCGAAGAAACCAGGATTATTCCGGTGAAAGACGTGATTGAGCCCCGGGTCAAAGTGTCCGGACCGGGAGGCATGTTCCCCGGCTTTATTTCCAAAGTCGAACAAGTGGGAGAGGGAAGAACCCATGTGTTGAAGGGAACAGCAGTGGTGACCACCGGCAAAATCGTGGGCTTCCAGGAAGGAATTATCGATATGTCCGGCCCCGGTGCCGAATATACACCTTTTTCCAAAACCTTGAACATTGTGGTCAAAGTGGATCCGGTAGACGGATTGCACCAGCATGAACATGAAGCGGTAGTTCGCTTGGCCGGTCTCAGGGCCGCCGCTTATATCGGTGAAGCCGGCAGGAACGTAGAACCAGATGATGTTCAGGTCTTTGAAACAAAACCGCTGTTGGAGCAAGCGGCGGAATATCCTGATTTACCGAAAGTGGCTTATGTCTATATGCTGCAAACCCAGGGTTTATTGCACGACACCTACGTTTACGGCGTAGATGCCAAGAGAATTATTCCAACCCTGATTTACCCGACGGAAGTGATGGACGGGGCCATTGTGAGCGGAAACTGTGTTTCTGCCTGCGATAAGAACCCCACCTACGTCCATCAGAACAGTCCCGTGATCCACGATCTGTATGAACGCCACGGGAAAGATTTCAACTTTATCGGCTGTGTCATCACCAATGAAAACGTGACCCTGGCTGATAAAGAACGGTCCTCCAACATGACTGCCAAATTGGTGGAATTAATCGGTGCGGAAGCAGTCATCATTTCCGAAGAAGGCTTCGGTAACCCGGATGCCGACTTGGTGATGAACTGCGCCAAAATCGAAAAGAAAGGGATTAAGACAGTCCTGATTACCGACGAATATGCCGGCCAGGACGGAGCTTCCCAATCCCTGGCAGACTCCACTCCCGAGGGAGATGCGGTAGTCACCGCCGGGAATGCTAACGAAGTAATTACCCTACCTCCCATGAAAACAGTCATCGGTTATCCTGAAGTCGCTGATGTAATTGCCGGCGGTTCGGCAGGCAGTCTCAAACCGGACGGCAGTATCACCGCTGAAGTCCAGGTAATTACCGGCGCCACCAATGAGCTTGGTTTCGGTTATCTGACAGCAAAAGGATTATAAAGAGTATTAAATAAAGACAATCAAGAAAGGAGAGATTTGCATGCTCAAAGGCAAGAAGGTAGCCATTCTGGGCGACCGGGACGGTATCCCGGGTCCGGCTATTGAAGAGTGTGTCAAGTCTGCCGGAGCAGAAGTAGTATTCTCAACCACAGAATGCTTCGTCTGAACTGCCGCCGGTGCTATGGACCTGGAGAATCAGGCCCGGATCAAAGACTTAGCGGAAAAATACGGTAACGAGGAACTGATTGTGGTCCTCGGCGGTGCTGAAGCGGAAGCTTCCGGTTTGGCCGCAGAAACCGTTTCCCAAGGCGATCCGACTTTTGCAGGTCCTTTAGCAGGAGTCTCGTTGGGACTCAAGGCTTATCATATCTTTGAACTGAAAGATGAAATTGATGAAGCGGTGTACGACGAACAGGTCAGCATGATGGAAATGGTGCTGGACGTCGATGAAATCGTGAACGAAGTCAAGAATTACCGCGGGTAGCCACGTACCACAGCAAAGGGGGGATCACAGGTGAAAAAAGTCGTTCATTATATAAACCAGTTCTACGCCGGTATCGGCGGTGAGGATAAAGCTGATCATCGCCCGGAAATGCGGGAAGGGCACGTGGGACCCGGAATGGCCTTTCAACAGGCGTTGAAAGATGAGGCTTCCATTGTAGCTACCGTTATTTGTGGTGACAGCTACTTCAACGAAAACATGGACTCGGCCCTGGAAGAAGTACTGGGCATGATTAAGAGTCATAACCCGGATTTGGTAATCGTTGGGCCCGCTTTTAACGCCGGCCGTTACGGCATGGCCTGCGGTGCCGTCGCCAAAGGGGTAACTGAAACCCTTGGCATCCCCGTTGTCGGCGGCCTGTATCCGGAAAACCCGGGGGCGGACATGTACAAGCGTTACGGGTATTTCCTGGAAACGAGTAATTCGGCAGCCGGTATGCGGAAAGCGGTTGCAGCCATGTCTAACCTGGCTTTGAAACTGTTAAGAGGGGAAGAAATCGGTAGCCCCCAAGAGGAAGGTTATATTCCCAAGGGGATCCGGAAAAATTACTTTGCCAAAGAAAGAGGCTCCAAGAGAGCCGTGGATATGCTCATTGCCAAAATCAAGGGCGAACCCTTTACCACCGAGTATCCGATGCCGGTCTTCGACCGGGTGGACCCGGCCCCGGCGGTTAAAGATATTACCAAAGCCAAAATTGCCCTGGTCTCTTCCGGTGGACCGGTACCGAAAGGCAACCCGGATCGGATCGAGTCCTCCAGTGCTACCAAGTATGGCAAGTACAGCCTGGAAGGAATCAACGATTTCACTCCGGAAAACGGGGAAACTGCCCACGGCGGTTACGACCCGGTTTATGCCAATGAGGATTTGGACCGGGTGCTGCCGGTGGATGTAATGAGGGAAATGGTGGCCAACGGTGAAATCGGCTCCCTCCACGAGTACTTTTATACTACCGTAGGAAACGGAACTTCCGTGGCCAATGCCAAGAAATTCGCCGCGGAAATTGCCAAGGATTTGGTAGCTGCGGGAGTGGATGCGGTGATCCTGACCTCCACGTGAGGAACCTGTACTCGTTGCGGTGCAACGATGGTTAAAGAAATTGAAAGTGCAGGTCTGCCGATTGTGCATATGTGCACCGTCGTGCCTATTTCCCTGACCGTAGGTGCCAACAGAATCGTTCCCACAGTGGCTATTCCTCACCCACTGGGTAACCCGGCTCTGTCCCGCGAAGATGAAAAAGAGCTGAGAAGAAAACTGGTTCGTCAGGCCTTGAAAGCCCTGGAAACTGAAGTGGAAGGGCAAACGGTTTTTGAACAATAAATTGGTTAAGGGGCATCGACGAGAGGTGTCCCTTGATTCTCTCTAGAGCAGCGGAGGTGACAAAATGAACTATCCGGTTGTAAAAGGTGCAAGTTATGCTTTAATTCATGCTCCCGACATGGTGCTCCACCAGGGAACCACCCAGACTTCGGAGGCGTTGAAAAACCCGGATTCCGAGCATTTGAAGAATCTGCCCAAACATTTGCGGTCTTTTGAAGACGTGGTTAAATACGGGCCCAACCAGGTCTACATCGGGAACATGGAGCCCGATGCCCTGGCGGAGTTACCCAAGCCCTGGTACGAGAATCCCGTAGCTGCCGGTGAAAGATACGGCAAGTTCGGCGAAATAATGCCTTTGGATGAATTTTATGGGTTAATGAAAGTGGTGGATGCCTTTGACTTGGTGCTTTTGGAAAAAGATTTTCAGGAGCAGGTCAAAGCAAAGCTGGCGGCTCACCCGGTAATGCAGGATCTGAAAGACCTGGGCAAATTGGATAAGGATCCGGCGGAATTGGCCGCCATTGAAAAACTGGTGGCCGAAGATCTGGCTGAGGGAATGTATTTAGAGGGCAAATTGATCGGCTGTGTCAAAAGGGCCCATGAATTCGACCCGGCCCTTACCCATCATGTGATGTTTGAAAACCTGGTCAGTATAGCCTCAGCCGTGGTTGCCCTGAAAAACCTCCTGGCCAAAACGGGACTGAAGGCGGAAGAAGTGGACTATATTATCGAATGTTCCGAAGAGGCCTGCGGCGACATGAACCTGCGGGGCGGCGGCAACTTTGCCAAAGCCATCGGGGAGGTTTGCGGTTGCATCAATGCCACCGGTTCCGACACCAGAGG